>QMWW01000156.1 GCA_003661825.1 Thermoprotei archaeon | reverse complement strand
TTGATATAGATGTTCCTAAGCTCTATAACTTGATAAAGAGGTGTTTAAGTCTATGATTATAGTAAGCGGTAGCTGGCTTGTTAAGGATGCGGAAAGACGTGATGATCTTGATGTAGTTTACCTAACTTGGAATATAGGGAAGTACATAGTTTTACTTATACATAGGAAAGATATTGAGAAAGCGCTTGGAAAGAAGCTAGGTATTAAGGTATCTTTCTCTCCATATATCGTTACCTCGCCTACCATCTTAGGCAATGTCTTCCTAGCTATAACACTGCTTAGATACCCCTTTCACAAGCCTTACATGAGATACATACTAAAGCTAGTGTTGAAGAAGTATAGTAGGAGGTGGCTTCTACTACACTTCGCCTTTGCAGTGCTAGGTCTTCTCTCAGCTAATAGCTTAAGGGATTACACCAAGTACTGCTCGATGATCGCTGAGAACCTCCTATACATAGAGAATGCGAGAATACCGAATTCCTGGAGAGACACAATTAAGATGGGGTACGTAGTAGCGTCAAAATACAAGCTCCGTTATCTCTCGACCTTACTATTATCATGTATTGAGAATATAGAGAGCATACAAAGGTATATGCCTGCTCTAAATGTTAATTCCTCTCAATTCGTGAATGTTGTGAAAGAATATCTTAAATTCATTCAGGTTGAGGATGTAGAAGAGCTGAGTGGAGGCATAAGTGATGCATTGAGATGCATCTACGAGGTGATAGTGAAGTTTTTGCTTAGATACAACATGAAGTGGAGAACATGCTCATCCATAATAATAACCCTCATGCACCCCAAAATACTCACTTACGTGACATTGAATTCCATGATAAAAGCACGTGTCACTAAGTTATTTGCATGGTGTAGGCAACAAATACCTGTACTATCACCTTTGGCACACCCGTAAATCTTTATATTCCATATGTATGTATATTGCTAGAAGGTGCTGTAAAGCATGGTTAAGCACGCGTTAATCACGGGTATTACTGGCCAGGATGGTGCTTATCTGGCAAAGCTTCTGCTTGAGAAGGGTTATGAGGTTTGGGGTACGTTTAGGAGGGTGTCTTCACCTAACTTCTGGCGTCTTCAGTATTTAGGTATAATAGATAAGGTCAATCTAATTCCGGTGGAGCTTACAGATATGAGTAGCGTTATTATGGCTCTCAAGATGGTTGAACCTGATGAAGTTTATCATCTAGCTGCTATGAGTTTTGTTGGTGCTAGCTTCGAAAACCCCATTACCACGCTTGAGATAAACACTATTGGTACTGCTATAGTTCTCGAAGCTGTTAGGCAAGTTCTACCAGATGCTAAGGTATACATCGCAGCGACCTCAGAGATGTTTGGGAGAACAGGAGCAGAGGTTAACAGACCTCTTAATGAAAATGACTTCTTCAAGCCTATGTCTCCATACGCTGTCTCGAAGCTAGCTGCTTACTGGCTTGGCAGGATATATCGTGAAGCATACGACCTCTATATAGTTAATGGGAGCTTGTTCAACCACGAGTCTCCGCTTAGAGGTCTTGAGTTCGTAACTAGGAAGATAGCTAATGAGGTTGCCAAGATTGCTCTTAGTCTTAGCAAAGAGCTTAGGCTCGGTAATCTTGAGGCTAAACGTGATTGGGGCTATGCTCCAGAGTATGTCTATGGTATGTGGCTTATGATGCAGCAGAAGGAGCCGGATGACTACGTTCTAGCAACGGGTGAAGCGAATAGTGTAAGAGAGTTCGTTGAGCTAGCCTTTGAGTATGCTGGAATCAATGATTGGGAGAAATATGTTAAAGTGGATCCCAACCTGTTTAGACCACTGGACGTACCTTGTCTTGTAGGCGACTATAGCAAGGCCAAGAAGAAGCTCGATTGGAAACCAAAGACGAAGTTTAGAGATCTCGTAAAGATAATGGTTGAAGAAGAGCTTAAGCGGTGGGAAAGATGGTTAAAAGGAGAGAGATTTCCATGGGATGCCCCACTATATCCAAGTGAAGTCAAGATTCTAGCTAAAGTAGTCAGAATGTAGTATTGGTGGTGAATTAGTATGAATAGTAAGAAGATTCCAGTAGCTTCTCCCGAAATCGGTGAAGAAGAAAAGGAACTACTGCTGAAGGTTCTTGAGGAGGGTTGGATAAGCGGTATAAGCCCATATGTGAAAGAGTTTGAAAACCTCTTCTCATCCTGGCTTGGGGTTAAGCATAGCATAGCTGTTTCGAGTGGTACAGCAGCTCTTCACCTAGCGTTACTGGCTCTCGGCATCGGTTCAGGAGATGAAGTTATTGTTCCTGATCTCACCTTTGCAGCCCCAGCGAACATGGTAGTAGCAGTAGGTGCAAAACCCATCTTCGTAGATATTACACGAGATTACTGGTGTATAGATCCTGAACAAGTAAGGAAAATTATCACACCTAGGACTAAGGCTATCATAGTTGTTCACCTCTATGGTCATCCTGCCAGGATGAACGAAATTATGGAGATCGCTGAGAAGAACGGTCTATATATTATCGAGGACTGTGCAGAAGCTCATGGCGCTGAGTTCATGGGTAAGAAAGTCTCTACATTTGGTCATGTAAGTGTATTTAGCTTCTATGCGAATAAGGTGATTACTACAGGTGAGGGTGGTATGGTTGTTACTAACGAAGATGAGCTTGCTGATAAGGTTAGGCTGATACGCGAGCACGGTATGAGACCCCGGTACTGGCATATAGTCTTAGGGTTCAACTACCGAATGACAGGTCTTCAAGCTGCCCTTGGAATAGCGCAGATGAAGAAAATTGATAGGCTTATACAGAGGAAGAGAGAAATCGCTAAGATATACGCTGAAGTTCTTAAGGATGTTCCAGGGATAGAGCTTCATCCAGAGATGCTCTGGGCTAAATGCATATTCTGGCTCTACTCTATAATAATAGATCCACATAAATTTGGAACCGATAGAGATAGTGTTATGGAGTACCTAGCTAGATACGGTATCGAAACTAGGAGTTTCTTCTATCCATTACATATAATGTCTCCATATAAACAATACATTAATAAGAATACAAGGTATGAGGTCTCAGAGTACCTCTCGAAGCATGGTCTAAACCTTCCTAGTGGACCTAAGATAGATGATGAGGATGTAGTCTATGTGGCTGAAACGATCAAGAGGCTTTACAGTGAACTGCAAACATGAGCAGAATATTGCTGTCTACTATATAATGTCGATTGGATTTGATGGATATATTTGTTTGGGCCTGGATCATAGGAATGATGAGTTTTTCACAGATACTGTTTACAGATTTATTATGATCCTGTTCTCCGAATAAATACAAAAAGCGATTTTGCCATAGTTATCAGATATGTTATTCAGAAGCAGTGTGAATCAAATCGAAGACTCAATAATAGTTTGCTCTATGTATCTTATACTTTGTATGGGACTTGAAAAAAGTAGTGATTTATAGGCAATTAGATTGGATGGTTAGTTGATAGAGCTTTGTGGGAAGAAGAGGAAGGTATATGTGAGGTGATTAGTTTATCTAATAG
>QMWW01000155.1 GCA_003661825.1 Thermoprotei archaeon | reverse complement strand
TGTAAACCAAGCCTATGCCTAGATATACTTCATCCCTGTAGTACTCGTCGATGTACTCGATCGCTTTCCACACGGTATCCAGGTACTCTCTCGCTAGATCCAGGTCTTTAAGCCCAGTGATCTCTATGTATGTTTCTAAGCATACACACTTTGACTCAACACCTGTATTGTTACATCCAGCATCTACGAGCTCATCTATGTAGTCTCGGGTCAGAACGGTACCATTACTGTCTAAGTGTCTCCTGGTTCTAGGCTTAGCCATCCTTCTTAGGTACTTGAAGAAGCCTACGGGCCTTCTCCTGTTGATCGTGGGCTCGCCCCCGCTAATAGCTAGGCCTCTTGTACGGTAGAGTACGTGGAGGGAGATGATCTTCTTCGCAGCCTCTAGTGGGGTTAGAGGCCTGCCCGCATTATCGTAGGTTACCGCGCTGTTCCGGCACTGCGGACACCTTGGGTTGCAGCCGGCAACCCATATAGCTGCTTCGACGTAGTGCTTATAGTCTACTTCCCACCACGGGGTAGCCTTACCTCCGACTAGGTGTAGTTCAGGTCCATGCTCTATCCTCACCGGATCTCTATCCTCAACGCTAGTCTCTACTCTCATACCGCTCCTAACCGTGTTATGCAGCTCTTTCAAGGGATCCACTAACTAGTACTGCGCATGCCCAGCAACCCCTTGTTCGGCAGGATAGCGAAGGCTTCCGGACCCCGGTTTAGCGAAGCTGTAGCCAATAGCTTGTAAAGCTTCTGCTAAGCTTATTCCTTCGAGTACTCTACGTTTTACTCAGTCCACGGTGATCTCGACTAGTCTAGCCCTCTCCTCAACTAGTTCAAGCCTTCTAGCCATATATGGACAAGCGTAGTAGCAGGAAAGACATCCAATACATCCATATCCTGCTAAGCGACTATAGCATCTGTTAACATAGCTACAGAATCCACACGATCTACAGGCTCTCCTATCTACTCAGATTATTCGCTTTGAAACCAGCATGGTTCTCGAGCTCAAACATCATATCACCTATTAATTCCCCTTAACGCTTTCTAGCCGAAACGCTGGCTGTTGTAGGTTGCTACAGCTATAGCGTTATTAGTAGCGAATAGCTTGAAATATGATGACTAGAGGTGTGTGTAGTTGAAGTGGGAGGTAAGTAAGGGTCCATCTTATTCGTTGCTAAAAGTGATGCTTGGTCCCGGGGAATCGGTTAGCTCTGAGCCTGGAGCTATGGTATTGATGCGTGGTTTTCTTAGGATCAAAACACATAGTGGTGGGCTAGGCTCTGCGCTTAAGCGAGCGCTCTTTGGCGGGGAGTCTTTCTTCATCAACACGTATGAAGCAGATGGTTCATCCGAGGTTTGGTTTGCTCCTCCGCTACCAGGCGATATAGCGTATCTCCCCCTAAAAGGTAATGCCTACTTCATCCAAGACATGGCTTATCTAGCGCATCACGGCAAAGTCGATATAACCATTGGGTGGAGAGGATTCAAGGGAGTGTTTACCAGTGGGGGTATAGTGTGGCTTAAAGCTAAAGGCCATGGAGGGGTCTGGGTAACGGCTTTCGGAGGGTTAGAGGAGATAGAGCTCGGGCCGGGAGAGTCTATTACTGTCGACAACTACCACTTCGTAGCCATGGAGGAAGGCATGGAGTGGAGCTTGAGGAAGTTCGGCGGCATAAAGTCTTTTCTACTAGGAGGAGAGGGGATCGTTGTAGAGGTTAAGGGTCCGGGTAAGCTCTACATCCAGACTAGGTCTCTACCGCCATTCATAGGACTCTTAGCGAAACTGATGCCTCACCGATAATAGCTCTCGAACAGCTGGGCTCTATCTTGGAGACCGATGCCTACGTAGAGGTAGATTGCAGGCCTAACAATAGGTACTGTGGAAAGTGCTGCTACCATACAGAAATGATTCTCCTAAACGAGGATATGGCTAGAATCACTAAGCTAGGATTCGATCCCGTTTTTCGTAGACTACTCTACTGGTATCCCCCGCCTTAAGAACATTGATGGACATTGCATATTTCTAGACCCTAGCACCAACATGTGCACTATCTACGAACACAGGCCTTTGGGCTGCCGCTTATACCCGCTAGTATATGATGTAGATAGAGACGAGGTAAGCTTGGATACTACATGCCCTAGAGCAAGTACTGTTCGGGAGAAGATCAGGAGGAGCATATCTTTCTCCTCCTTAGAATAGTTGCTAGAGCCGCCAAAGCTGCTCGTAAAAGGCGTAGCTTCTAGCCCTCCTTTATACAAAACAAACTTATTTACTTTAAAAACAACATATATAGGGACGTAGTGCCGTGGAGACGCTATTTTTGCGGTGGTAAGCTATTGAAACCGGAGGTAAGAGTTATCCCTGGCTCGGCTGGCTCAAAATCTCGTATATGGATCGAGGAGCACCATAAATACGTTGCTACCAGTACCCACGACCCAGAGCACCTCCCTCTAGTGATCGAGAGAGGGGAGGGTGTCTGGCTAATAGATGTTGATGGGAATAGGTACCTCGACTTCTCTAGCTCCATAAGCGTTAATAACCTAGGATACCCTACTCATCCAGAGGTTAAGAAGGCTATTGTAGAGCAGTTAGAGAGGCTTGCACACGCTGCTGGTACCGACTTCTATAACCCTTACCAAGTAATGCTTGCTAAGAAGCTGGTAAAGATAGCTCCAGGGAGTTTCGAGAAGAAGGTATTCTTTACGAATAGCGGTACCGAGGCTAATGAGACAGCGCTTAAGCTCTCTAGGCAGGCTACTAGTAGGAAGTTCTTCATAGCCTTCTATGGAGCATTTCACGGTAGAACTATGGGTAGCTTAGCACTAACAGGTAGTAAAGCGGTTCATCGAGAAATGTACTTCCCGTGGATGCCTGGAGTAGTGCACGTACCCTATCCTAACCCCTATCGTAATCCTTGGGGTATCGATGGATACGAGTACCCAGAAGAGCTCGTTAACAGGGTTCTAGAGTTTATCGAGGATTACGTGATGGATAAGCTCGTACCACCCGAGGAGGTAGCGGCTGTATTCGTTGAGCCCATACAGGGCGAGGGAGGCTACGTCGTTCCTCCAAAGGAGTTCTTTCCTCGCCTGAAAAAACTGTTAGATAAGTATGGGATATTTCTTGTGGATGATGAGGTGCAGATGGGCCTAGGTAGAACTGGTAGAATGCTCGCTATAGAGCACTACGGCGTAGCCCCCGATATAGTGACTCTTGCTAAAGCTCTAAGCGGTGGAGCAGTACCTATAGGCGCAGCTATATTCAGGAAAGAGCTAGATTTCAGGAAGCCCGGTAGACACAGCAATACTTTCGGAGGCCACGCTCTAGCATCGGTTACGGCTCTGAAGACTATAGAGGTGATCGAGAGGCTTCTACCGAGTGTTCAGAAGCTAGAGCCCCTGTTTAGGGAGAGGACAGCAGAATGGGTAGATAGGTACGAGTTCGTTGGAGACGCACGAGGCATGGGTCTGGCCTGGGCTATAGAGATCGTCAGGGATAGGAAGTCGAAGAAACCGGAT
>QMWW01000154.1 GCA_003661825.1 Thermoprotei archaeon | reverse complement strand
TCTCTAGTGCTTCGTGCACTGTAATAGGCGCTACTCTAAAGGAAACATCCCTAAGCACTTCGACAAATATACCTCCTATCCCAAACATTACTACAGCATCGAACACGTTGTCACGCAAGCCTCCAACTATGACTTCAACTCCCTGAGGAACCATGTTCTGGACTAAGACGCCGCAGATCCTAGCAGTAGGGGCTTTGCTCCGTACAGTCATAAGCATAGCTTCAGCCGCTTTAACTACCTCCTCTCTACTCTTCAGATCCAGTACGACTCCTCCCACATCGCTTTTATGCACTATATCCGGCGAAACTATCTTTAAAACAACTGGATACCCTACTTTATCGGCTAGAACGCCTGCTTCCTCAGGGTTCTTAGCTAACCCGATCCTAGGTATAGGGACTCCGTACTGCTCTATGAGAGCATATGCTTCGTGCTCTAAGAGCTTAGCCCTTCCCTCTCTAGCCGCGTTATCGATTACTTCTCGAGGGCTTGGTTTAGGCATAACTTTAGCTCCTCGCTACTCCTCTGAAAACCGAGTATCTGTAGAGCGCTGAAAGAGCTCTAGCAGTTCTCTCGGGGGATTCGAATACTGGTATTCCACTATCCTCCAGTCTATTTTTAAACCTCTCTGCCTCGGGCCCTCCTATTACAACAGCTAGTAGAGGCTTTCCATAGTTCTTCGCCTCAACTAGGTATTCTATAAGAGACCCTCTAATACCAGGTATCTGTGGTAGAGCTACTACGACGACCGCGTCTACGTCTTCGCGCGGTAGTAGCTTTCTAAGCACGTCTCTGTAGCGTTCATCGTCGGCATCCCCGGTTAGATCTATTGGGTTCTCCGTAATACAGTGGGGAGGAAGCATTTTCCTAAGCTCTTCCCTGAGATCTGGAGGTGTACGGGGTATTTCGAAGCCTTCGCTAGCTAGAGCATCGGTTAGCATTACTCCAACTCCACCAGCGTCTGTAACCACGTATACCCTGTTACCCCTCATAAGAGGTTGCGTTAAGAGAACTTTCGAGAGATCCATTATCTCGTCGAAAGAAGTAGCCTCTATGAGTCCGGCTTGCTTGATTGCCGCTTTATAGAGCTGGTAATCGCCAGCTAAAGCTGCTGTATGACTAGCTGCTGCTAAACCTCCACGAGGAGTTTTACCAGCCTTATACACCACGATAGGCTTCTTCTTAGCTACTTCGCGTGCTTTCTCTATGAATAGCCTGCCTCTGCCAGGCTTTAACCCTTCTATGTACATGAATATTATCTTGGTATTATCGTCTTCTCCAAAGTACTCGAGGAGATCGACATCGTCTACGTCTATCTTGTTCCCGTAGTTAACGGCTCTCGCTACACCTATCCCGTGATGAGCCATCCAATCAAGTAGTGCTGAGGCAAAGGCTCCTGATTGGCTAATAAAGCCTATGTAGCCTCGAGGAGGGCGTTTCATCTTTTCATCGGGTAGGAAGAACGTATCTACACCGCTCCAGTTATCGTATATACCTATGCAGTTAGGGCCTATGACTCTTATACCGTGCTCTCTCGAGATCTTCACTAGCTCGTCTTCGAGCTTCGCCCCATCTTCGGTACCTGTTTCTCTGAAGCCACCGCTAATAATGATCACTGCTTTGATCCCTTTTCCCCCGACTTCTTTTAGAACTTCGGGGACCTTTGGAGCCGGTATAGCTATTACAGCTAGGTCTACCTTGCCCGGTATATCTTTAACCGATCTATAGCATTTAAGACCCATTACCTCGGTATAATTGGGATTTACTGGGTATACTTCTCCCTTAAACCTCTTGATAAAGTTCTCTAGTAGTACTTTACCCACCTTGCCCTCTTTAGGAGTAGCGCCTATGATGGCTACGCTTCTTGGATTGAAGAACTTCTCTAGCAATGCTACCACCTTTTCCTAGAGTTTGTCTATAATACACGGAACGCAGTATCTAGTATAAGAGGGTTATCTATTATAGACGTGGCGAGGGCTCTTCGGTGTAGTAGTCTTCGCCTCCTGCAACTACTCTCTGTATATAAGCGTATAGCTCGTCGAAGCCTAGCATAGTCTTAGAGGATACGGGGACTATATCCATGTTTAAAAGCCTCTCTGCAAGCACTAATACGTCGTCTTCGCTCCACATAAGGGACGACGACCTATCTTCTACAACGCGTGTAGCAAGGAGAGGCGGTTCTTCATGATAACCTATTATCTCCTCGACTACCTTCTGCGGAACCATGTCTACCTTGGTTAGAACGTTTATTTGTGGAAGAGAGATCCTGAACTGAGTACTAGCTGCAAGCAGTAGTGTTGAGAAGTAGTTTGAGGGCCTGGAGGCCTGGATAGCGTCTATTAGGAATAACGAGACCGATTTGTAGCTTTCTGTAATGCTCCTTATAACTAGCGGCCCCGTCTCCCTGAAAGCGAAGAGCTCCATCTGTCCAGGAGTATCAACTATGATGTAATTCGTTCTCAGCGACTCTATTTCTTCAACTAGCTCTTCTATCTTCAGGGATAAAGCATCTATAGCCGCTATTAAGGCTCCGTTAGGGCCTAAACCGAGCTGCTTCATAAGCTCCCTTGCATCGACGTAATCCCTCACGTCGACGTCCGGCTTATACGGCAGTCTTTCAACAGCTGGATCTAGGTTTACAACAGCCGCATCGAGCTGGTTATCGTAGAGGAAGTCTAGGAGAGAAGCAGATAGAGTTGTCTTACCGCTTCCCGCAGTACCTAGAATGACTACTACATAGGGCAACTGGTTCACCAGTAGAGAGCTCTAGAAGCCCCCACTCCCCAGAACCTGCCTCTAAAGTTGAGTCTATAGCCGCACACAGGGCATTTAAAGCCTTCTTGAAGCTTCCACTCCACTATGTAGAACCCCGAACGCTTTACTACAAGGGATCCGCAGCTAGGACAGTACGTGTGTTCGAGCTCGTGGCCCCATACGTTCCCTATGTATACGTGTTTGAGCCCTTCTCCACGCGCTATTTCCGCTAGTTTTTCAAGAGTTGATACAGGAGTAGGCGGTAGATCATTCATTAAGTACTGTGGATGGAATCTAAGCAGGTGAAACGGTGTTTCCTCCCCGAGGTTTTCTAGGATCCACCGTGCCAGCTTCCTTAAGTACTCTGGCTGATCCCCGTACCTAGGTACTATTAGGTTGGTTATCTCTATCCACCAACCAGCTTCTTTCATCGCTAGTATAGACTGGAACGTAGGCTCTGGATCGCTTACTCCCATGAACTTCCTGTAGAAGTCGGGGTTTCCGCTACCCTTGAAGTCGACTGTAGCTGCGTCCATGTAGAGGGCTAGCTCCTTAATAGCCTCTGGAGTCATGTAGCCATCTGTAACCATCGTGTTGAACAGCCCTTCTTTCTTAGCTAGCTTAGCTGTATCGTACATGAACTCGTAGAATATCGTTGGCTCGTTGTAGGTATAGCTTATTCCCTGGCATCCCGATTTCTTGGTTTCTTCAACGACTTCCCAGGGCTCGTATGGCTCGCCGAAGAGCTTGTCGCGTCTACTCTGGCTCAGTACCCAGT
>QMWW01000153.1 GCA_003661825.1 Thermoprotei archaeon | reverse complement strand
CTCTATAATTATTTTACCGTTATCATGGTGTAAACTAATATTTAATGGTTTGAATGCACCCTCTCTGTACCAACACCTAAAACCTAGTAGTTTAGCTGGAAGCACACTCTCGATCTCAAGTATTTCTCTATAAAAGCGTTCATAAGCCTCTTGACAACCTATTCCAGGATATCTTTCCTTTAAACCATTCCACCCCTTTCTCTCAATTACTTTATTGAGTAGTAAATTGTAGAGATAAGCAGCATATGCACTAATAAATATGCTATGGGTTTCTCTCTTAAGCCTACTGATGGCTTTACCTAGATCCCTCTCTGCTAAGTATCTTCTCTCGTAAGACATTGCTGGGAAAAAGTAATGGGCTAACCTACCAATTATCGAAGGCTTGGCTTCATATGGATATACTCCGTGTAATAGCTCAAAACTAAGTAGATCTAAGCGTCCTAGCAAAGTGTACTTTCCTAGTAAGTGAGAATTAGATCGCTTTATGCCGAATCTCTGATATCCATAATATGAGGGAAGACCGTGCTCTACCACGAGACGTAGTATTCTCTTTACAATATAGAGATCGTTGCTGTTATCGAGGTTTATGGTAATCCTGAACCTGTTTCCCAGTAGATGTTTTCTACGAGGTTTTCCTCTACAATAGCCAATAACTCGTACGTGGAGTTTGTCGGTTAAGGCTTCATTCTCTACTTTACTCGGTTTAAGTAGCTCTTTCCTAACAAATAAGTACTGTACAGCTGTGGCATCCCGATCTTTCAGTCCGAGAAATACTAGGTTGCCATGCGGCAGTCCATAGAGCCTCTCCATCTTACTTATAGCAGATAGTGTATCTATACCTTTCTTCTCTAGTTTTAGCACAACATACTGTCCCCTATCTTTACTAAATCCCAGCTTAGCCCAGTCAACCACTTCTTCTACGTAAAAACTACTAGGATTAATTATATAAGATGTTTTAGCCTTTAATGCAGTTAGGCAGTACTTGATTCCAGCTGCGTAGTCGAGTGGATGCGGGTATATACAGGGTTTATTCATAGTAATTTTAGGTCACCTGTTAAGTTATCAATATAATCCGATGGAGCGGGTCCTATCGCTATAGCTGTTAAAGTCCCGGGTTCAAGTTCCGTATAACCTGCATTACGTACTATAGCCACAGGCAGTTTCTGTTTTAGCGCCTTTTCTGCCAGATCTAATAGCTCTTTCTCGGTCCCTCCCTTTAAGACCACTTTTTTCTGACCACTATTCCACCACGCAGTGAACCATTCTTTCTTCTTGTGATAAGCAGTGAAAGCTGCTAATACGGAGGCATGTGCTACTTGTGCAGCTAGTTTACCTCGGCTCATTTTGATATCTGTTCTAACTACTATTACTTGTTTATACTCTCCCATATTGTTAGCACCAGGTGTTTAGAGACATGTTTTTAAGCCTATAAATACATGGTCTACTTACACGACTCACTAGCTAGATGAGGGTTGGACGTATTGTCGAATGAGCGGAGTACAGGAGTTTTAGAGGCAGTATCTCCGCCAACGTGCAGTAGTTGCCATAGATTAATGTCCCCACATGAGCCTGGTACCCTGTTTTACTGTCCAAGCTGTGGTAAAGTATTAATAAAGCGATGCAGAAAGTGTAGAAAACTAGTAGTACCCTATACTTGTCCTAACTGCGGATTCCGTGGACCTTGAGGTGAGTAGTAATGGCCAGGGTCCTTGTAGTGGTTAAGGTCTTGCCCGAAGACATAAACATAGATCTGGGAGAGCTTAAAGATAGGATAGGTCAGAGCTTACCCGAAGGCTATGAGATCAAGGGATACGATGTAGAGCCTATAGCGTTTGGATTAAGAGCCTTGAGGCTATACATATTTATGCCAGAAAACGTTGAGGGAGGAACCGAACCTTTGGAAAATGCCATAGCAAGCGTTAGTGGAGTAAGCCAAGTGGAAGTAGAGATTGTACATCGCATAAGCGATTAGCTCTGTTTAATCCACTACTACTAATAAACACCGTGTAACGTCCTTCCTTACAACTAATAGTTAAAACCTCTTCATTATTTTAGGGGGTATTAACTAATTAATTTCCTTGGTTAGAAAAAGAGACGCTATATAAATACGTTTTAATGTTTACAAGACATATTACACGAATACAGTTTAGGGTGGACACTAGTTGATGCGCCGTACAGCTACTCCTAAGATAGTTCTTCGGGTTCTCGAAGCGGATCCTAGAGATGTTGGTAGAGGAATAGCAAGAGTGGATCCCGATGCTATGGGGAAACTAGGTTTAGAGAACGGTGACGTGGTATTCGTTGAGGGTAGAAGGAAAACAGTTGTCAGAGTAGCGCAAAGTAGGATTCAAGATCGGGGTCTTGGTATAATAAGGTTGGATGCAACCATTCGCCAAAATGCTGGAGTAAAAATAGGAGATAAAGTTGTAGTAGAGAAAACCAATGCTAGAACGGCTGTAGTTGTAAAGCTTGCTCCTTCAAAGTACTTTGCACCACCGGATCCTGGTATATCTCTATATATAAGAAACAGGTTAGTAAACAGAGTAGTACTGGAAGAGGATCTAGTTGATGTCCGAATAGCTAATCAAATGCTTCCATTTAAGGTAGTCTATACGAGACCGAAGGGGCCAGTAATTATACAGAAGACGACAAACGTTGTAGTCCTAGAGAAGCCTGTTGAGATACACAAGATGACACGGGTTACCTATGAGGATATCGGAGGATTAAAGCAGGTTATCCAGAAAATCCGTGAGCTAGTTGAGTTGCCACTTAGGTATCCAGAATTATTCAAGAAATTAGGTATAGATCCACCAAAAGGGATCTTATTATATGGTCCACCGGGTTGTGGTAAGACATTGTTAGCTAAAGCCGTTGCTAACGAAGCTGATGCCTATTTCATTGCTATTAATGGGCCAGAGATCATGAGTAAATACTATGGTGAATCTGAACAGAGGCTTAGGGAGATCTTTGAACAGGCAAAAAAGAATGCTCCTGCGATAATATTTATTGATGAGATAGATGCTATAGCCCCTAAAAGAGACGAAGTCGTAGGGGAGGTTGAGAGAAGAGTAGTTGCACAGCTTCTAGCATTAATGGATGGACTTGAAAACCGTGGAGATGTAATAGTTATAGCTGCAACCAATAGACCTAATGCTGTAGATCCGGCTCTTAGAAGACCTGGTAGATTTGATAGAGAGATCGAGGTTCCCCTACCCGATAAACAGGGCAGACTGGAAATACTCCAGATACATACGCGGGGTGTTCCCTTAGCTAGCAACGTTGATCTGAATAAGCTAGCCGAAATCACACATGGATACACCGGAGCCGACCTAGCCGCATTAGTGAAAGAAGCTGCTTTACACGCTCTCCGCAGGTACCTGCCAGAAATAGATTTAGATACGGGAAGTCTTCCTCCGGAGCTCCTTGATAAGATCGAGGTTCATATGGAGGACTTTATGGCTGCATACAAAGAAATAGTGCCTAGCGGTTTACGTGAAATACACGTGGAAATACCGGAAGTACGATGGACTGACAT
>QMWW01000152.1 GCA_003661825.1 Thermoprotei archaeon | reverse complement strand
AGGGTTCTAGTCCATTCTCCAAAGTATAGTCCGTAGGGTGGGTTGTAGACTATTAGTAGGTGTGTGAGTATTGCTGAGAATAGGAAGTATTTTGAGTAACGTTCTGGAATGTTTTTGAATAACGCTATGTACATTACCAATATGGAGTAAGCTAGGGTCACGAGTATTTGGTATTGAAGGGTCAGTTTGTATTCAGGTATGTGAAGAAGTATAAAGGCTACTACAACTAAAGTTAGAACTGGTACCATTAAAATTCCGTAGAACCTTCTTGTACTAGTTTCCTTATGTTCTTTCTCTGTAATTATGAGCATTACTAAAAAGACGAATGTTAGCGCTATTGTGAATAATGGCAATGCTTTAGTGAATGATATCTGTATCATTTAGTTAACCCCTAAATAACTTGATTATATAGTTCTACGAGTCTTCTAGCTATGTTACTCCATGAAAGCATCTGCATCTTGTTACGCGGTCCATTCACAGTAAAAACTAGTTTTTCATTCTCTAGCAGGCTAGTTATTGTACGTGCTAATGATACTGAATTGCTTGGAGATACTACAATATTTCTATTTTCATCTCCGTACTTAATTCTGCGTTCTAGAATTTTACTTCTATCTGTCACGATTGTTGTTTTACCTCTAGCCAACACCTCATCTATCAGCAATGGATGACTCTCTCCTGCATGTCTTGTCGGTAGTACTACTATGTCTGCGGCATCAATGAGCGTTATCTTATCTTCTTCAGGTATGTAGCCTAGGTATCTGATTTTGTTCTTGATTCCTAGCTTCTCCGCTAGTTTCATGCATTTCTTGAGGTAGTTCTCATCTCCCTTACCTGCTATGACTAGTACTGCATCTGGCATCTGCTTAGTTACTTCTGCGAATGCTTTGATTAATAGGTCTAGTCCTTTTGTTGGGTGTATTCTACCTATATAAGCTATGATTCTGCTCTCAATACCATATCTCTTCCTGAAGTGCTCAGCCATGTTTGGTAGCTTCAGATAAGCTTCATCAACACCGTGAGCTAACACGATAGCGTCAATACCGTACCTTTCCTTCAGTAACTCCTTCTCATACTCGTTTGTTACGAGTGCTAGATCCATTATTTTGGTAACCTTTCGTGCAATCAATTTTTGATATTGGTAACCAAATACTCTAATTAATGGGTTATAGTGGTGTTTTATGTAGTCTACACCCAGGAAGTACATAATTGTTGGCTTACCTAGCTTCTTAGATTCTTTACATATCCTATAGGTGAAATAGCTGTTTTGACTCCAGCCGTGTACAATATCCGCTCCCTTGAGTATGTTTCTAGGGATTTCTCTCGGTATTGTTAGGTCTGGGTAGTGTAGTCTCCAACTTCTTACCCTATGTATGCTGACATCGTTTAACGTCTCTTCTCTAGGCCTGTCCTCAGCTCCATGGATGCTAGTTATTACGTGAACCTCATGTCCAAGCTTTACTAGCTCTTCAGCTAGCCTCTGAATAGCTCTTTCAATACCACCTAGAACTGGGTAGTAATTGTGGAAGACGTGGACTATTCTCATGGTTCTTTATCTCTAGTTATGCTTGAGTGAAAGTGCCTCTCTAAGTCCCTGCATTGCTGAAGTGAGTGCTTTACCTCCATGTAGGAAAGCGTAAGCCATGATGATTAAGTTGCTGAAGATAAGCTTGTAGGTTGATTTTCGATGTTTTAGCATGAAGTAGGTGTGGTTCCTAGATTTCCAATAGAACCTTGCAGCTTTATCCTGTATTGCTCTATTCCCTCCCTCCTCGAGATTTAAGTGGTATACGTAGAACCTTGGCTCAAAGACTATTCTATAGCCTAGCCTACATACTTGCTCCTGCAGGTCGCTTTCCTCTCTATAGCCTGTACCTTTGTACTCTAGATCGTATCTCAGTCCCTTTTTGATGAGACTCATCTTTATTGCCATGAGGGGGGTTGTGTATTCCACATATCTAGGTCCATGCTTGGTATCTAGGAATACGAATCCTGTTGCCTTAGTTAATACGTCAGCCGCATATGGAAGAAGGTTGAGGTTAAAATCTGAGTCTATTCTTCTACGTCTTAGATCGATGACTCTCCCTCCTACTACCCCTATGGCATCATTATTCAACCATTTACGAACTGGAGATGACCAATCTCTAAGTGGACAAATATAATCGTCGTCGTAGGTTATCAAGACGTAGTTATCTGTAAAGTGTTGGTCTGCTAACTCAAAAACCCTGTTTCTAGCGTTTACTGAACCTCTTCTACCAAGCTTGATGTCATAGATTACGTCGTTAAAGTGGTTTGAAGCTTTCTTGATTGCTTCCTTATATCTATCAAGGAGTATGGGATCTGTAGCATCAGCAACAATTATCACAGTATCTATTTCCTTTAAACGAGCTAGCTTGGTCAATACTAGCTCTAGTGTTTTTGGTCTATTGAACGATGGTATGCCGATAATGAACTTCACTTTCAGCTCCTACTTAACCTGTTTGCTCCAAACTATTTCCTTGGACCATAGGTTCCTTAAACTCGCTACTATGAGGTAGAGTTGCTGAATGGTCCATATCCTGTACTGCTTTATGGTTAGCAGTATGGCTCCTAGCGCTAGAATGCTTAGAGCGGTGAGGGAATAGGTGATTAGTGTGCTTACTATCAGTAGGATGGTGGCTACTAATAATAGGAATGGATTTGCTAAATGGAGAAACGACTCGATGGCGAGAATCTTTCTGAACTTCATTGGTGCTTGCCTTATCTCTCTGAGTGTTCTTGCGAAGTGCTGTATCAGGTGTTGAGCTCTTCGAATTCTCCACCAGAAGTAGTTTTCGTTAGGAACTATCTCCTCCACCCAGAGGTCTTCGGGGATTATAGCCCTGTATCTCATTAAGGCTATCTGCGTTGCTGTATGGCTATCATCAGCTCCGAGGTCGGTGGGGAAGCCGCTCAGCTTCTCTAAGAGGCTTCTTCTAAACGCCGCTAGTTCTCCGTGGAATATCGGTGTTGAATGTGCCTTGCTCTCAGCAACTCTTAAGATATTGTAGTACTGTCTGTAGTACTTCTCAATGCCTTTAACGTTTGATCCTACAGGTTTCTTTAGGCAGGATACGGCACCAACTATTGGATCAGCAAACCACTTCAAGGACTTCATGAGGGTTTTATTTGGCCACAAGGCATCTACGTCCGTTATGATGGCGATCTCACCTGTAGCATGCTTCAATGCATGGTTTAGTGCGTAGGCCTTACCTCTCCTCTCATTCTCCGTGATCAGCTTCAGGTCTATGTCTGGGCGCTTCTTCATCCATCTCCTAACGAGCTCTGGTGTTCCATCGGTGCTTGCCGAGTCTATTACTATGACTTCTAGTTTATCCCTCGGATATTCCTGCTCGTAGATGTTATCTAGCTTTTTCTCAATCAGCTTGGCCTCGTTGTATGTGGGTACTATGATTGTGACCTTGGGCTTATAGTTCTCGTCGGTCTTGATATTCCAGGGTTTATTCAGGTACCTGCGTTTCAGGTGGTAGTAGTAGAGCAGGGGGGTTCCGAAGTGTATTGAGGCTAGTGTTAGGGCTAGGAGTTCT
>QMWW01000151.1 GCA_003661825.1 Thermoprotei archaeon | reverse complement strand
GGGTAGTCCCGGTAAGCGTACCTATACGTAAGTCTCCTACAGCTATAGTGCGTGGAGGTTACGACCCGATAACGAAAACTATATTTTTATCTGATAGGTCGTGGTGTAGGAAAACACTTATTCATGAACTGCTACACGCAGTTTCGTACTTCACTCGTGTACCTAAGCTCTTTGAGGTATCTAGGCGTGAATCTGATTTTGTTGAGGGATTAACAGAGTTCCTCACTGGCTACGTACTGTACTTGAAGTATGGTAACTGCTATACTGAGTGGATTTCTGGGAAGTACTTCGTATGCTCAATCTCTTACGAGAAGTATGTAAAGCTCTTCGGTGCTTTAGCACAGGTGCTGATACCTATACACGACTTCGTTAAGCTCTATGTATATGACCCCAATGTCGACTGGTTCGATGAGTATGAAAGGTTCCTGAATCGTTATGGTCTAGAGGATTTCCTGGTAAACAAGCCTAGAAAGAAGAGGAAGATCCCATCAGTAATTCTTCTAGAGGATATGGCTGTAGAAGTGCTTAGGGAGAAGCTAGGCGAGGAGAAAGTAGAGGAGTTCAGAGAGCTGCTATACGAAGCACCTCTAGATGTAGTACTAGACTATTCAAGTATGTTGAAGTGATATAGTCTCGGAATCACTCTGTGAACTCTAGCCATGCTCGATCTGGCTGTTTGCAACTGTTTTAGTTTCTCTCCTTAAACGACTTAACAGATCATCAACAATCTTGGCAATCTCATAGATTCTATCTGTAACGATAACGAAGTTGATACGGTATAGTACTTTATCAGGTATGAACGTTCTCCATACTCTTACGATGATACGCTTGTCAACAAGTTCATATAGGTGATCTAGATCATTATAGTTGAATCTCCAGGGCCATACCTTGACGAAGAACATCTTAGCATCTAAAGCGATGGTAGTGATGTAGTAGTTGAAGAACTCATTCTCGCTACGGAAAGCAAGAATGAATCTCATGATATCGTCGATCACGTAACGATAGTCAGTCATTATCGATGCGAGGATAAAGCTTCCACGTTGGAAGAGTTCTTTGAGTATATTTAATCGAAGGTCGTAGATCTTTGCAACACGATTATAGATATAGTTGAAGCGTCTCATGAAATACCTACAGTCTTTCAACTCTTTGAGTTGATTAGACTTAATACTAGCATCGAGCTTAGCACCTTGGCCAACTCCTAGTACTTCGAAAACCTTATTCTCACTCTTAGCTAAGACCTTTGGAGTGCCATTTATTTTCAACACTATTTTCAACACTCTGAAATCGTTACTAACGAGGTGCCATAACGAATACCTTCTTTCATTCCTATAGAATGTGGATTTCGATAAAGTAGAGGTGAAGTACCTCACTCGTGCTCTCGGAACTTCGTATTTGTTCCAATATTCTTTTTCATTTGTTCTACTTAGAATGCAATACTTTGTCTTCCCATCAACTTTATGAACTACAACATAGTATGTGTACTTCTTTCCCTTACTCTTGAACCTTCTTATGCTTATCTTTCCATCCATTCCACATATAGGACAAGTGATCTTCTCACCAATTTTTAAAAGACCAAGCTCTATTTGGTCAACGACATTAGACATTTTACACCCTTCAAGTCTTTATGAGAGCTTGTTTAAGAGCAGTTATTGAAGGATTGACTAGGAGGCACATGTTTTACACTTACCTCCCTTTATACCTCTACCCAACTCGCTAATACGAAGAAAAAGAATAGATAGTACAGCGGTGTAAAATCCCGGGTTTTACACCCTTCATTAACACATGTTTTTACACTTCATGAACTATCATGCGACATCATGTAGAAAGAATACTAATGTCTCCCAGTCAAATTGCGGAGTCTGCATAGCAGCTACCGGTGTCACCCACCATGAGTTCTGCATAGCTTCTACCAACCATCAATGGTCTGCCCCACGAACCCCTCTCCCTGCGCCTCCCAGTAAAGTCACATCGGCCGTATTAAGACTGAAGTAGTGGACAAGTAAAACAAACTACCGAGACGATACAAGACCACGAACAGAATTGACTTGGAGGTTCACGAAACGGAATGATATGAAGTGCATATACTAATTACACTTATTCTTCATATCTCGTAGGATATATCTGGGCACATACATCAGATTTCACATCAAGATAATAGTGCTCTGATTACGCTGTGTCAAACCTTTCTAGCGTGGATAATGACAAGGAATTGAGAGGGTATATAAAGGTGTTTTACACCTCAGAGCAAAACATCAGTTATCTGTAGGAAACCTCAATCATTTTACACTCTCTATAGCGCGACCACAATAATTTTACACCAATGTCACATAGCGTAAAACACGGTTTCTCAATACTGTCATCAAGCTCTCCTAGTGAAACTGCGAGATTGCTCCTATCAACTACCAACATGGCCAAAATCTTAGAAATTGACCTGGAGGTACATAGGAAGTTGTATTAGAACCCATGTAGAGTGCCCATGCTCCATCGCACCTTTGTATACTTCCATAACTCGATCGAATAGGTGTAAATCACAGCATTTCACACCATGATCATTACCCCCAGGTAAATCTGGATCCCTTGATTCAAACAACTACCAGCAGCCCATATTCCGCAGACATTGACTAGGAGACATATCAACGCACCGCCATGGCAAGACACATACCGGCAATACGAGGTGTCTAGAGTATGGTACTTACTATTACATACCTGTAGGAAATCTGGGCACATCTATAATCTACGTACATACAGCTAACGACACCACAAAGAACAGGTTGCCAACCACAAACACACGGGGCATGTAGAAGAGAAGAGGGAATTTAAAAGCGAGTTTTACACCTCGCAGAAACTGATGCACTCTCAAGTCGTAAACCTCCATAGCTTTACACCTGAAGAACCCTCGACTTCGATTAGTTTACACTTAACCAAGACTAAGTACGGTAATCATAAACTTGGAAGTACAGAGAACCACTCCTTGGAACCACAACATGCTAATTATCAACGCAGCACCACATTGCATGAATTAATAGGCAAGAGATATAATATGCAGTTCAAACATCTGATATAGGTGCAAGCATGACAAACATCTATGTTCAAGCATTCAAAGAATTGATAGATGAGGTCATAAGAGAAAACAAAAACAATAGAAAGCAAAGGAATTAATAGTAAATGAGGTGCTCAGAGAAGCAAAGAAAGCATTCAAACCAGAAGACTACCAGGAGATAAAGATGCATGCTGTTAGAAGGCTTACAGAGCTAGGCATATCCATTAAGGAGCTAGAGGAGGTTCTGGGGTAGAGCTGGAGCAGCTTAACTTTCATGTATGTGCAGGTTCGAATAGCTGTCTCTGGATAGCAATGCTTTTCTCATAGCCTCTCACCTCCGGTAGTGAGGGCAGGGCTTTGGAGAAGCATGTTGAGGATACTGTAGCTGGGGGTACGTGGATCTTCCTAAGCGGCTTAACCGTATCGCTATCGGGTTTTGTGTTCTGGCTCGTGGTGACCAGGCTCGTTGGTGCTAAGGGCATCGGTATCACCTCGGTGATTGTGAGCTCAGCATCAATCGCTG
>QMWW01000150.1 GCA_003661825.1 Thermoprotei archaeon | reverse complement strand
AGTAGCCTCCGCACACAGGGACATCGCCGACTTCTACACATGCCTCCGATCCCTGTTTGATGCTACCCACATCTATTCTCACATGCCTCAGCACATCTTCTCCCTGAACAGCTCTGCTCTCGACATACCCACCTCTCTCGTGATTATACTCGACCATAAGCTCGTATTCTAGACCAGGTTCTGGAACATAGTCTTTCGCCACTAGTGTTTGGGATAGATACACCCCTAGACACTCCTCACCATAGCAGGTAGGCGGTCTAGCAGTCAACCTATATTCTGCATCGAGCTTCTCGTACGCTACCGGAAACGCTGGATCAACGTAGTACGGGTAGCTTATCTCTATCAACAGCTTAGGGGGCTCCGCCTCCACATCCGGTTTGATGTATAGCTTGTACCATGGGTACATCAGCGACCCTAGGTAGTAGTCCTCTTGAGCCGCCTGTGCGTAAACGGGAGCTAGCGTAAGTAATACTACGATTAGTAATGTGGAAGCGACTATTCTTCCCATACCCTCAACCATTACGTACTGTATACCTGAGAGGATTTCAAGGTAACTCAACTTGTTTACTTACAGCTACGCCCCACCTACGTAACATATTAGTATTTTATTAGTATTTGAGGAATATTAACCTAATAATTTAGGGGCGGGCTTTGCCCGATTTGAGTACAACAGTTTATAATTACCTTATAAACTTCTTGAGCTTCACTTCGGAGAGACTTCCGAGAAAGAGACTAGTAGGCTTGGCTTTTCGTGATGTGAAAAAGGCTACTGGTAAGAATCTGAAGCGAGCTGGGTTCAAGGTATCCCGTAGAGTCCTACAGTTCAGCAAGATGCGCCACGGTAAGAGAGTTGTTGTGTATCTCTACGAGGCAAAACACAATGATTACAGGTTCCATGTCCTCTCAAGCTTGATAGATTATGATGGGAGATTTAGGGTTACACCAATAGCTTACAACACTATTGTGGTTTATGTTGAGAAGGTAGGTAAGGGAATTCTGAGGAGGATCACATCTGCACTTAAACGTAACTACTTTGTGTCTGATACACTTGCATGTAGTCTAATATCCTTGAACCCAAAGTACGTCTCGAAGTGTGGTAACTGGTACAATGATGTTTGCTATACCTGCGAGCTACTAAAGGTTGATTACTCCAAGGAAGTAATGTATAAATGAGGGAGCGGGTTTTTATGAAGACTAGTATCGCGATACTCATACTCCTGTTAGTCTTAGGAGGAATAGTGTATGTAGCAGTTCTTAATCCCTTAGATAACTTTGCATACAATAATACAAATACAACGCGAGGCCCCACAGTAACGCAGCAAAGCAAAACCACCTCAACTCTATCAGAAACACCCTCCTATCCGCTGGTGATACATGTTAACGGCATAGAGCTCGAATTTCGCGAAGAATGGGGGTTTAAATATGCCTCTCAAGAATTGAATGTTAGCGATCTCGCCAGTATACGGATATTCTATGACCCGAAGGAAGATCATCTTGAGTTCTTAATAGACATTAAGAATTATAGCGAGTTCTACGAGACTGTAAAGGAATTATGGAATAAGAGCGCTATAATTTACGCTGAACCGTCTCCAGGTATTGTAGTATCGCCATATCACTTCATCGTAGGCCCCATACCTCTTAACGATGTCTATGATCATTTAGCTCGGTATCTCAGGAAGCATGTCGGAATTTGGATGACAGAAGCAGCTACACCCGTGACCATCCAAACAGTTAGTCTGAATAGAATTATAGAAAGTGGTGGTACTGTTTTACACCTTGATCTATCTAAGTACATGACTAGTGTAAATGATGAGAGTTCGTTTAGATCTATCACCACTATGCCTACTTATAAGGGATACGATGTAGGCGTATGGAAGGTTGTAATGAATGGTGTGGAAAGAAACATACGGGTTAGGATAAGATTCACTATTCCATCAGCACTGCTACTCCATTGGGTTCTAGAGCTTCATCCAAGCGACATTAGGTATATAGTGCCATTGATTTGGTATCGCGATCCATATTTCTATGAAGTAGCTGTTCCAGCATTCAAGTTTATTACAGATTTCCTAAAGCTGAACTACACTGATAAAGCGCAATTGATTAAGAACTTTTTTGGTTCGCTCAATACAAGTGATATAAATGTAGCGAACTTCGGAGACGTGCTTGTGAAAGGTGGTTCGTGTAGAGAATACGCGTTCTACTCGATGATGCTTGCGAGAGAGCTCGGTATAGATAAAGTGTATATACTTGCTGTAGAGCCTAAGGAGGAGACGAATGGGTGGGTAATTGGTCCAGGAATAGTAGGCCATGCTTTATCTGTAACTGACGACCCACTAATAGGTGATACAGCCTACAACATTACGATCAATGAAAAGACTTTCTACGTTTTTGTGGATAACGGGTGGGCTATAAGCCATTGGGATGAATTCCTAGCGATGCTCAGAGAAGGTAGAGGATTCCTGGTACAGCCTAATCCAAAATATGATGGGTATCCATCACTAACAGACATAGACTTCTCAAGGTTTATCCTGGGTTTTGACAATCAGAAACCATCTTGTGGAGTGGCTCCAATAGCTGTCGTTGTGAACAGTTCTACGCTAGTACTAGTTTATGACGAGTATGGTGATACGACATTCTTAGAGGCTTCAGATATCCGGAGTACTCTACCCAACTCTAGCTATATGGAGAGGTTTAACACATCGATACCGCTATATAATGTTTCATCACTATATACCGATATGTTTAGATCTGAACTAGAGCAAGTGGTAAAGAATGATGGAGCAGTTAAGGTATACAATCAGTCTAACTCATACAGCATCATTGCTTGGTACAAGTGTCCTAAGACTGTGCACGAGGTAAATCAGAAATTGTGTACAAACGAGACGTGCAAAGTATATAAGTACATGGTATGCGTATGCAATATATGTTCTCTCACCAACACCACTAAGCTATGCTCTCCAGAGCCTTGTCAACCCGAATGGCGTATTCATGCATTCTATGAAAAACTCAAGTATCCAAACGGTTTTTACGAAGAAATAGTAATACATTATACTAAACAAGTAGCGCTCTACAGAATAGTAGTTAGTATACCTCTAATATTTCAAAGAATAGATATTTCATAGTTTTTCCCATAGTTTCGAGACCAAGATCTTTATTCTCTATACGCTTCTCTGAATGTCAATATAAAGTTTTTAGGCTATATAGAAGCTCTATGCAAAGCTAGTAGACTAGATCAAATTAATACTTTAGATAAGTCGTGAATTTTCACCCTGCGTTCCTAGGTAAAAGAATATAAAAGAGCATATGATCATACAGAAATTTTAATACAGGGGCAGTAAATGAGAAGAGTAATTGTCTTGGTGTTTGCGTTACTAGTCGTAACTCGTAACTGCATTACTGCCCCCAAGCTACATCGCTAGATCGAGTGCTTTGAGCGGAACAATTGTTGAAGAGGATATTGTAACTGACACTAAGTGGGATAAGGCCCATAGCCCGTACATTATCATAACTTCTATAACAGTACATGAGAATGCCACACTTGAAATAGAGCCGGGAGTAGAGGTTGTGTTCGCTAACGCTATTACCATTACGGTAAAGGGGAAGCT
>QMWW01000149.1 GCA_003661825.1 Thermoprotei archaeon | reverse complement strand
GGAGCTTTACGACCTGGCGGTGAAGGCTTCATCGCAGTTCGCAAGGGCAGTCCTGGTGTACACCACCGAGAACCCAGCAAAGGCTGGAAAGATGCCGCCGACGGGATGGACATACGTTAGGTACCCGCTAAGGGTTGTGTGATGGTAGAGCTAAGGGATGTAATAAATAAAATCGTAGAGCTTTTCAACAAGGTAATGAAGATTGCTAACAAACCGCTTTTTTCTGGGAACGAGGTAGAAGTTAAGACTCCTTGGTTTAGGTTCAAGTATTACATAAAGGAGGGTAAGGTAGAGGGAGAGGTATGGAGTGAGGACATAGATAATCTGTACAGTCTGTGTACATTAATCGACAGGGTTGTAAGATGTATATTTGAGAGGTGTAATAACATAGTAAAAGAGTTAAATATAACACACATAAAGGCAGAATCACCTTTTGATGACATGTACATATACTTCGAGAACTATTACGGAGTGTTCAAACGTAAGGACACTACAATAACGTTTACAGCGTATGAAAGGAGTCTGTCGGTAACAGTTGAGGAACGGGATATTATAACAATAAGGATATACGTATACGACTCTTTTGGAACGTTAATGTTAACAGTTGAAACGTACTATAACATTAACGATGTACTTAAGAAGATTGGTGTTGTTGAAGAATGTGAAACGTTTGTTAGTGATATAAACAAACTGTTAAGATGTATCAAGGAATGTGTAAAACACTCGAAAGACATATACAAAGAATACGTTAAGCAAGGAATTGTATGTAGGGTAACGATTAGAAGGTGGCATGAGGTATCAGTATACGACGACGTAGTCGAAGGGCCATACTTTACCTACAACGGAAAGAGCGACTACCTATATGTATTACCGTCTAGCGGTATATGTGATAGTATAGATTACGTCAAAGACCTTAGGGACGCGGTACCGAAGTTGAGTAGGATAAGGAATATTATAGACGTATTAGTTAAGACTTCACCTACAATAAAGATCATCGAGACGATAAAGCTAGGCAATATTAAACTGAGTTTAAAGCCTGGCACAGTAGAAATATCGGTAGAGGGACTAGGGACTCTAAGTGTTAAAGGAGGTGATAAGTGCTCCATAAACTTAGTTGATGTATCGGATATAGAAAAGTTCATTAGTGCTTTGGAGACCTACGTTACAGAAACTAAAACATTCAGAGACGTGATTAAGAAGCTGTCGCTTACGTTATTGTATCCGTAGAATCGGTGATTTGATGGCTATCAGGAAGAGGATATACGACCTGATAAGCACTCCAGACGTAGTTAACACATCGTTAGCTATAAGGGATAGAATAGTTAGGTGGATAAGGAGGGTTAAAAAGCTAAGAACTGTTCTAGTTATGTACGTAGGAGCCAAATCATCAATGGAAAAGGTAGACGATGAAGTTGTTGAGAAGTTCTACACATATCTAAGGGTTGGAAACATAGACCTAAACCCAGTAGAGCGAGAGAGCAGGACACCAATAGATGAGATAATAGATGAAACTTCAAAACAGGTTTCTGAGGTTATAGGCGAGACCAGATGTAATATACTCAGAAGGTTCTCAGTAAGCCTATCATATGACGTTCGCTGGAAGATATCTGAGGTCGAGGGAGAGCTTGACATATGGCCAGTAGAATTTGTGCTAACTGGTAAAATGTCAACAATGCTAACAAACTACTTCGAGCTAACAATAGACTTACACTACCCAAACATGGTCACAATAATAATTAGGAATGTGAAAAAGAATATATACTATAAGAGCAGGGACTTTGGACAGATGACGTTACTACCTACTCTATGCAGTGTAAGATTCAAGCCGAGCCCTCCTAGACCGATAATCTACATGATACATAACATGTGTCACCTACTGCTACTATGTCCTCTAGCTCTTGCTGGTGTACACGCCCTACACACACTAACTTTAATGTTAGATAATGTAAGTGAGATATTGAATAGGAGTACTGACGATGTAATAAAGTATATATCTTTGGGAAACCTGTACCCGTAGTTGTTCATATACCCACATTCAACTTATATCCTTAATAGCTATAGAGTACTTGGTGAAACGTTGAATAATGAGCTGACAGGGGAGCGGTTAAGGAACGTTGAGGCGCTGAAATGGATTGATAACCTAAAGAACAGGCTGAACAGAATATTAGCATTACTTGAAGATCTGGGCGACATAATATTTAGGCTGGGAATGTACAAGTTCTATATGAAACCGCTTAAGTTCAGGTGTAATGACGTGGAGCACTCTGTAATTATGGGAGAAACATTCGAGGAGTACGCAGTGAACAGGGTGCTGCATGCTGTAATGTGCAGACACCTAAACTCGTTCGTAGTTCCAGTAGCGATCTACAGGACAGATCTAAGACGTACTCCTAAGAAATATTTCATATCGATACTTAAGGGTAAAGAGGGCGTTAGGGAAGTAGGCATTACATGTACAGATTACGGAGGATTCGAGATACGGTTTGAGGATATGGAAATAGCGTTGTGGCTGCCATGGTATGAGGAGGGATGCACCGAGTTTGTTGGGCGGTTTAAGCCAGCTGAGGGGATGACGTGGGGGGAGTTTGCGGAGCAGATAAACAGGGAATACGTCAACAGTTTCAGCCATCTGGCGATACTGAAGAACGTTAGTGAGTTTATACTAGGTCTTGCCGAGATGCTTGAGAAGTACGTTGATGGGCTGGAGGACATAGCCAACAACTACAAGAAGTACATATCAATGATAGTTATATATCCGTGAGGTGACCACTATGGCACATAATATTGAGGAACTTCCCCAAGGAGGACAGGTCTGAAATATCTGATACTGGACAAGGTGATGGATCAGGGATATAAGCTCACAAGGGATACCAACCTCCCTATCTCGTTCCTCCTCTTAACGATTTCGTCAACCATTTTATTAAAGCTGTCCAAGCTGTCGGCTTTAATATATACGTAGTTGGTCACATCTACACTTACGTAATTATTCTTGCCCAGACCAGGGAAGTAGAGCTCAATATAGTTTTCATACCCCTCATATGTCTCAGCACTTATTCCGTCTATATCAAACTTTTTATTGCCGCCAATTCCAGCTAAAATGGCTAGACACTTAACGATGTTGTGGTTGCTAACAATCTTCTGCAGAACATCGAGTACTGTGGGTAGCATGCTGTATGCAATGTCGAACGATGACATGTCTATCGGTATGTTAAGCGGCGGATACGATACAATAATATCACCCACTTTGTAAAATATCTCATCCTTTGATATACCGACATCCAGATAACCGACATCTTTTAGACCAGCAACGCTAGCCCCGACCTCAATTCCAGACTTGAGGGCTTCATCAAATTTGCTCTTCAGCTTCACGTAGATGTCGTTAACCTTATCCTTTATGCTGTGCAGCACGTCACTAATATTCTTGAACTCCGCAACTAGACCGCTAATGTCTGGTTCCTTCCTAAGCGATGTAAAAACATGGATTACCATCTTGTTGATCGACGGAAGCCTGTAGTAATTTACCTCCAATGCCTTATGATGAAGCTCTATCCCAACGTTTACGCTTTCATATTTGAAGTCCTCTCTAACACTTATTCTTAATAATGTGGATTCATGACG
>QMWW01000148.1 GCA_003661825.1 Thermoprotei archaeon | reverse complement strand
TAATTAAACTTATAAGCTATTACCTCTTTATAAGCTTCACCGAGAAATCCTCATAGCTTTAAAAGTCATAGAAAGATATATTACGATACAGAAAGCTATAATCAAGCGTTTCTGCTCCTACAGCCGCGTTCAAGATTATTGCGATGAGTAGTAAGGCTTGGAGCTTGGTTAGCGCGTAGTACAAGGCTCCACTGCTAGTTGTTCTTGAGATATACTGTGTACTAGACGATGTAGTATATCTTAGTCCTATACCACGTCAGATATCTGGAATCTAGGCCTAGCTCCGGTGCTCGGCTTTGAATAAACTGGCCATAGCAGTGATGAGCTGGTAGGTATCTTGATCGGTGAAGAAATTAGCCTGTGCTGATAACGGGTATTCACGTAGAGAGCAGAAACACTATATTTACCCCTTATCCGAGCTAATATTTCCATAGGGGTAGATTGCTTCTATGAAAGCTTACGCTACACCTAAGATCAGAAAGCCCTCGCGGATGCTGAGCGGTGTAAGCGTAGTAGCTGTTATGACTCATCCCTTACCGTGCCCGGGTAGGTGTGCGTACTGTCCTGGAGGAGTTGAATACGGTACGCCGAAAAGCTATTTCGGAGAGGAGCCAGCGCTTAGGAGAGCTAAGAGGAATAGCTTTCACCCCTATAGACAGGTATGGAATAGGCTGAGACAGTACGAGTACCTGGGCCATTTCCCGAGCAAGGTAGAAGTCATAGTTATGGGTGGAACGTTCTTAGCGACGCCACAGGCCTATAAGGAATGGTTTATCTCAATGATTTTTGAAGCACTAAACAGGTATCCCGATCCCAAGCCCCCTGCTAAGTGGGGTCTCGAAGAAGCACAGCTTAGAAACGAAACCGCCACACACAGATGCGTAGGGTTAACGATAGAGACTAGGCCCGACTACGGCTACGAGAAGCATGCAGACGAGATGCTACGCTACGGCGCTACCCGAGTGGAGCTAGGCGTTCAAAGCATATACGATGACGTACTAGCACGAGTTAATAGAGGCCATGGAGTCAGAGAAGTGGTAGAGTCTACCCGTATACTCAGAGACAGCGGGTTCAAGATCGTATACCACATAATGCTTGGATTGCCCGGAAGCGATCCAGACAGAGATATAGCGATGATACGCGAGCTATTCGAGAACCCGGAGTTCAGGCCCGATATGCTTAAGATCTACCCAACCGAGGTCGTTGAGGGAACCATACTGTACCAGTGGTGGAGGAATGGAGTCTATAAACCATATGACGACGAAACCGCAGTAGAAGTCATATCTGAAATGTACAGGTACATACCAAGGTATGTCCGCGTTATGAGGATTAGGCGCGATATACCGGCTCAAGAAGTCGTAGCTGGTACTAAGAAGTCTAATCTCAGAGAGTACGTGGAGAAAAGGTGTATAGAGAAGGGGATTAAAATAGAGGAAATCAGATTCCGAGAAGTAGGCTTGCAGATGTGGAAGTACGGGAGAATACCGGATCCTAGGAACATAGAGCTTACTAGGCTTACGTACGAAGCGGGAGAAGGCATTGAAGAGTTCTTAGCAGTAGAGGATAGAGCTAGCGATATAATCATAGGATTTCTGAGGATGAGGATCCCTAGCAGTAGGGCTCATAGAGCGGAAATAGACCAGAGAACAGCGATTATTAGAGAGCTACACGTCTACGGCCCCGAGCTACCAGTGGGGGGACGAGGGTACTCGTGGCAGCATAAAGGATGGGGTTCTAAGCTTTTAGAAGAGGCTGAAAGAATAGCTAGAGAAGACTATGATGCTAAGAAGATCCTAGTGCTTTCAGGCATAGGTGCTAGAGAGTACTACAGAAAACACGGTTACTACAGACCTCCTTCAAGCCCCTATATGTGGAAACAGCTCTAACCTAAGGTCTTTTCTCAATATGCTCAAGGTAGAGGTGGCATTGGCTTTGTACTACGAAGCGTATACTTGGGTCATTAGGGATAAACTAGCTATATCCCCTATGCCCAGGTCAGATCGTATAGGAGAGCTCGCAAAAGAATTTACTGGAGTAGTAGTCCTGGTAGAACCAGGCGAAGTACCTAGCGGTATCGACAGGTATCTAAGAGAGTGGACTAGGAATGGGGTACGTGTATACTACGCTCCAACACCCGACTTCCACCCAGTAGATCTGCTAGAGCTTTACAGGATAACTATGTGGATCGATAGAGAAGCCGCGGCGGGGGGACGTGTTCTAGTACACTGCATGGGCGGTATAGGTAGAAGCGGTATGGTTGCTGCAGCATATTTAGTCTATCTGGGTAGAGAGCTGTACAGCGCTGTGAAGCGTATAAGAAGCCTTAGACCAGGAGCTGTTGAAGCGTTAGGTCAGCTCTACGTACTTGAAGACTACTATACGTTGCTGAGAACTGTTGAGAAGAGAGAGCTGTATAGACATTTCAAGAAAGCCTCAAGCTACGGATTTGGCCGGGGCTTAAAGCATGCCTCTAAAACGCTTCAGCTTATCATAGAACTCACGGATAGGCTTAACCCGGCTGGGTTAAACCTAGGGGCTTTATACATATCGGCTCTTTACCACTGCCTAAAAGCGGAGGATGTTAGGAAGATCACATCAAGCGAAGAGATTAGCGAGGAGTTACGCAGAGTACTAACCGAGTATACTAGCGGAGATTACAGTGGACTAGAGGCTCTACTGCTTAAGATAGGGCACGAACTAGACTCAACAATGGATAGCCGTGTAGTGGTCTTAGATGCCGATAGGTATGGAGAGAGAACCACGATAACACTATATTGCGATTACGACTGTAGTATTAACAGGAGCTGCGTAAAACCCTATATCGATGCTTTATCTAAGCATATTGGTGAGAACATAGAGGTAATCGAGCAGCCATACATATAGCTTGATCTACTACTTCCTCCTCAGCTCTAGGTACTCTGCAAAGGCTTCATACCATATAGCCATATTGATTAACGCTAGGAGCAATACCACGTCAATAGAAGGCTGTGCCAGCAATACGTAGACTAGGGATAGCGTAGAGGTATAAACTCCTACTACTAGGATTTTGGGTAAAAGCTTTCCACGAATAAGGATCTTGCCTATAAGCTCTAGCGGGGGATCCTCCGCAATCCTATACTTACCACCCGGCGTTCTCTCGGCAAGACCTAGCCTACTCCCAGCTTGATTCTTAGACCATTATGCCTGGGGTTAACGAGAGGTACTTAAACCAGGAGTGACACCTTAGAGTATAACTAGCCTTTGCGGTGGTTGAGGTTGTACAGATTCCTAGAAAAACTGATTCCTGTGGATAAAGCAGTCGAAGATGCTACAGCATGTATACGGAGTATTAGCCTCAGAGTACACGAGGTACCGGTATGGGATGCTGTAGGCTTAGTTAGCGCTGAAGAAGTATACGCTAAAATAGACCAGCCAGAATACAACCGTTCCGCCGTAGACGGATACGCGGTTATAGCGGAAGACACATACGGAGCATCTCCTACAAACCCTGTTAGGCTTAAATTACTAGGCTCTATGAAGCCTGGTGATCAGCCGGGTAAGTACACGGTAAGACGCGGTGAAGCAGTCGAGGTCTCTACTGGCGCGCCTCTACCTTTAGGAGCAAATGCTGTAGTCATGGCTGAAGACGTTGGCGTTTCCGATACCTATATCGAGGTCTATAGACC
>QMWW01000147.1 GCA_003661825.1 Thermoprotei archaeon | reverse complement strand
GTTAAAGGGACTTATACTCGCAGTACCCGGATTTCTCAGACCCGATAAGGGTCTAGACATACTCTTCGAAGCTCTGAGCATACTCAAAGATCTAGACACCACAGTTATTGTGGCAGGAGAGCCGCGCAATAGGGAAGTTACAGACCTCATAGACTCTGCTAGGAGTAAGCACAACATAGTCATGCTAGATAGGTATTTATCAAACGATGAGATCTTGAAACTTATAGGGCTTGCAGACGCCTTGGTTCTTCCATATAAAGATAGGGTAGGCACCTACTCAGTGAGCGGCATACTTCATCTATCAATGGGTGGACTAAAGCCCATAATAGGCTCCAGAGCCCCGCGCCTCGTAGAGCTTTACCAATACGCCCCAAGGCTCACAGTGCCTCCACGTGATCCTATAGAGCTGGCCAAGAAGATAAGATGGGTTGTGAATAGCTACGACTATGCAGTGGCGTACATGACGACGCTCTATGGTTACGCGGCAAGAACCCAGTGGCCGCGTATGGCACGCCGTCACCTTGAGCTATACACCAAGCTCATAATAGGAGAAGTCAAGGGACTTTCACTACCTGACGAAGTGGGTGTCGCATCGATAGACTAGGCTAACGATCTATCAAAACATCATCTAACATTCCGTGTTTCTGTAGAAAGATTTTCCTGGCTCTCCATGCTAACACTATTCCTTTGTTTCCAGCACTGCACTAGAGATCTTTTATGGGAGTACTAGCAAAAGGTTTTGGAAAGGTACTGCATTTCGTTAGTTGATGTAATTGTTGGCAGCGTTCTTAAAAGTCACCTCGATATGTGCGCACTAGATCTATATATGTAGAGGGATTCCACATCGGTTCAATATATAATGCATTAAGAGAACGGTTTCTAAGATGAGATAGTATTCAAGATAGCGAAGTATATCAGAGCTACTCCTAGCCCGATAAACAGACCTCCATGAATACGTCTGCTTATCCTTGACCCTTTATGAAACAAGTAGGCCATTAGTAAAAGCCATATGTAGTCTAGCCATACATAAGCAGGACGTAGAATAGCAAACCCTTTCACCACACCTACATCAACAACCTCTCTTATCAATACAAAGCCTATAGTTACCCACCAAGCTAAGAAGTGCGGATTTACTCCTGATAAAGAGGATCCCTAACACTATGGGTAGATATCTTACATTCAACACCCTCATATTCTGGCCCTGAGTATAGTGATATCTAAAGGTATCGTTAGAATGCCGAAGTATTCAAGCAACGAGATCATCAAAACCAGGAACACTATCCTTAGGGTAGGGCTGCGTAGAAGCATATGATATAGCTGCAGGCGTATATCAAGGCCAAAAACATATGATGCTTCAACTATTGTATGCCCTACAGTCACTCTAAGGCCCCCACGTCAATCACGTTCTATTCCTACAGCTGCTGTAGCGACTGTTAGAGATCCAGAGGCTAACACACCACTTGCGCTAATAACTACGACTGTTGCGAGATAATTGAAAGTCTCGGTTAAGCAGTGTGAAGTGCAGTGTAATGGCAGAGTCCTAGAAGCATTATTGGAAGTAATGAGTATTTAGTACTTGATCAAAGGGAAAGCTGCTCATCTCTCTTCAGAGCCTGAAAACCCCTCATCATTCTCTTGGAGAGGAGAATTACCATCGATATTCAACGCATCTCTGCACTTAATACAGACTATGCATTGCTTATAGGGTTTACGTCAAGATCTTGTCCCAAGGCAGCACTATAGTGTTAATCTATAACACCAACAACACAAGCATCGTTATGTCAGGACTTAAGTATGTGTATAACGGGGATGTAGACCCAGGTCTACATAACCAGTCCAATATTGTGGAGATGCAACATGGCTGAGTCTAAGGTGATGTTTTCTAAAACTAGACTTGAGCGTTTAGAGAAAGAAGTAGGAGAAGTAGGTCTTACGTACAAGTTTAGGATGTTGCCGGAGGAAAGTCAGCCGAAGAACTTGGCGCCGTCCGGCAACCTAGTAGCTGTAAAGATCTGTGGGATATGGAGCATGGCGACTATAAGACACTATCAGATCCATACTCGTGAGGATCCTCACCGACCACGTTAAGAAACTCGGTAGGAACACCGTTATCTGGTAGATACATGGGGTTTAGAGCATGTTACAACGGGTCTAGAGAACGGGCACAACTATGTTACAGTAGGTGCATCCCTTATACTTGTTTCGGGTATTAAGGAGACAGATCTGACCAAGGTCAAGGTTCCTAACCATCTTAGACTTCCAGAAATATAGGTTGGCCCAGCTGTTTACCACGCAGATATTCTCATAAACTTTGTCCATAGCAAAGGTCATCCAGCATCCAGGTATGGAGGAGCTATAAAAAGAATCTAGCTATGGGTTGTATGGGCCCCAACACTAGATCAGCTATACACAACCTAGAGAAGGAGGATAATATAGGAAGAACATTAAGAAGGTATGGTTGATGCTGCACATGCTATGATGCTCAACAAGCCAAACAAAGTTTCGGCATAGACTACGTAATGGATGTTCAGCCCACATGCAATTACGTACCTTGGCTAGACACGCCCATAGTATCTGGCAAGTCTATAGGAGAGGCCGCGGATTTGAAGTTAGGGGATAACATGTTCCAAAGTGATCCACGGCAAGGATCCTTATTGTTGACTACAGCAAGAGTATCGGGTACAGCTAGTGCTACGCTACATGCCCAAACAAGGTGCTTATTATAGAAAACAGAGAGGCTGTGTCAATACAACAAGAGAGATGTGTTGGCTCTTGAGCATGTGTAACCAAGCGTCCACACGGAGCCATAACTCTAACGCCTCGAGACGTGTTCTCATACTTCGTCAGATTCTACTCGAAGCACTGATATCGTACATATATCCTTCCTTTTCCCAATTCCTATTTAATTAGTGAATCACAAGAACTACAATTACAGTTGCTACAACAATGCTGAGGAAAGAACTGTAGCAAGATCTTAACCAATGTTATGTGAGAAAACACATCAGAGGGCATATAGCTGTATGCCAAGTAGGTAAAGACTATAATGAACTAGCGCTATCAAATCAGCTATTAGCTTAGGTACTATATGACGCACAGAATCTTAGGCTTAAGCATTGTTTACTCAAGTGTGCATGGAAATGTTGTTCTATTACAAAGTGATGGGGTGGTAACTATACAATCGATCCCGTCACCGTAGTCTACGAAACACGTTCTGTTTGCAAAGCATATGTGCTAAACTCCGCATTGAAGAACAGAACTACAGAAAGCTTAGTTAGTGAAAACACATGGCTGCTCCTGATGAATGAGTAAAATGCTGTTAATGAAGTCGCTACTATAAGCACGGTAGACCTCATTGAAGGAATTCAAGATTTATTAAAAGGGGATTGAAGGTTAAGGATCAAACTTCCCGTGTACAGATCGCTGAGCTAGACCGACTTCCCCTGCCTTCTAAGCATCTCCTTTAGCTCATTGATGCGTTCCTCAACACTCTTTAGTTCATCCTGCAAGTCCTTCAAGTCCTCCTCAAGAGCTCTCTTATAATCTTCTAGAAACGCTAGCTCTTCCTCAGGAGTCATTGGCGGTGGAGGAGGTGGGTAATAACCTGGATATGGCGTGTATGCTGGTGGTGGTACTTGATAGCCAGGTGTTGTTTGAGTTTGTGGTTGTTGTGTCTGTGGGGTTGGTGTAGTTGAT
>QMWW01000146.1 GCA_003661825.1 Thermoprotei archaeon | reverse complement strand
TGTTACCCCTTCACTCACAATTTGTGAGCAAGCATTAATAGCTATGCTTCGAACACATTCTACTCGGTGTCCTCTATGGCTGTCGAAGAGCTACGAGTTGGTGGTAGTGTAAAGCTCAGAGGCCCGATAAAGCTCAATATAGTTGAGGTATCTGGTTCACTACGTGCAGAGGGGGATATAGAGGTTAATACGCTTAAGACAAGCGGTTCTGCTAGTGTAGATGGTAACCTAAAAGCTGGAGAGATCAGGGTAGCCGGGTCTCTCAAAGTCTCAGGCTCTATGAATGCTGATGAACTCGAGATTTCGGGATCAGCTAAGGTCGGGGAGAGGATTAAGGCTGAAACAGTGGAGATATCTGGATCCCTAAAAGCAGGAGAGGTGGTAGCTAGAGATATCAGAGTAAGCGGTAGTCTAAAAGCCGAGCGAATACAGGGAGAAACAGTAGTTATTGAGAAGAAGTCGAAAATACGTGGACTACTCGTATGCTGCGAGGTAGAAGTAGGTCGAGACGCTGAAGTAGAAAGGATAATAGCTAATAAGGCAGTTGTCAGGAGAAACGCTGAAGTGGACTACATAGAAGCACGCGTAGTAGTGGTAGAAAGAGGAGCTGTAGTAGACCGCTTAAAGTACGTGGAGAAAGCCGATATACATAGAGATGCCGAGGTGTATGATGAGGAGAAAATACAGGATCTATCCGTAAAGATAGACTGTTCGCTTATTTGAGTACTTGAGCTATTTTGGAAAACTGCAAGGAATAGCTTAGTCTAGTTTAAAGCCCAGCCAGTCATTGCTATAACCTTTTTTAGCGCCAACAGCCTATTTACCGGGTTAATTGCTATCTAGAATACTATGATAGAAGGTTTCGCGAGCTAAATACCCTATGCTACACACCAACCCTAGTAGGATAGTCTAGAGAGGAGGCGGGAATGACTCAAAACAAGTGGATACCTATAGCAAGTGTGCTGCAGGGAGAACTAGTGGGGAGAACTGTTTGTATTAGAGGGTGGATCTATAGGAGAAGCGTTGTAGGAGGTAAGGCGTTTGTTAGAATAAGGGATTCAACTGGTGTCATCCAGGTTGTTGTTGACCGCAGTAGAGTTGGAGCTAGAGCAGTCAAAGAGCTGAAGGACATAGGGCTGGAAGCTAGTGTCGAAGCATGTGGAACTGTAGTAGAGCAACCGCGCGCACCCGGGGGCTACGAGATCCATGCTGATCGCTTCAATATCATAGGGTATAGCAGAGATTTCCCTATAAAGGGTGGTGAGGGTCTAGAGTACCTTCTCGATAACAGGCACCTAGTTCTCCGAAGCCCGAGATACGCTAGATTGATGAAGATCAAGCACACCATACTAAGAGCAGGGCGGGAGTACTTCATAAGTAATGGATGGTGGGAGGTAACACCGCCTATCTTAACGGCTTCGGCTTGTGAAGGCGGTGCTACTCTGTTCCCAGTAAAGTACTTTGAGCGCACAGCCTATTTGAGCCAGAGCGCCCAGCTCTACTTAGAGGTTTTGATCTACAGCTTAGAGAAAGTGTGGAGCTTAACGCCAAGTTTTCGAGCAGAGAAGTCGCGTACAAGAAGACATCTCGCAGAGTACTGGCATCTAGAAGCAGAAGCTGCGTGGTACAACATGGATGATATGATGCGAGTCTCAGAAGAACTAGTATCGTACATTGTCGAGAAAACCCTAGAAGAAAGAAGGAGAGATCTAGAGGAAATAGGTAGAAACCTTGATACCCTTAAGCAAGCGGTGAATACTCCTTATCCAAGAATAAGGTACGATGAAGCTATAGAGATACTGCAGACAAAAGGAGTAAATATAGAATGGGGTGCTGACCTAGGAGCAGATGAAGAGAGAGTTCTAGCCATAGAATTCGAGCAACCATTCTTTATAACGCACTTCCCAAAAGAGATCAAGAGCTTCTACATGAAACTGGATCCTCGTGATGACAGAGTCGTACTAGGCTTCGATCTACTAGCACCAGAAGGGTATGGCGAGATCATTGGTGGAAGCGAACGTGAAGACGACTATGAAGCCCTGCTCAAAAGGATAGTTGAGAACGGGTTAAACCCTGAAGACTATAAGTGGTACCTAGACCTACGCAGATACGGGTCGGTTCCGCACAGCGGTTTTGGACTAGGTATAGAGAGATTAGCTATGTGGATCGCTGGACTCAACCATATTAGAGACACTATTCCATTCCCGAGGTTCCGTGGAAGAATATACCCATAGGGGGAATCCAGGCTCTACTCTTTTATACTCAGCCGCTCCGTTAAGCTATACGTAGCAAGGCTAGGTTCTACGCGTAACCAGCTGCAACGCTCTAGCTAGCATTCAGCAATAGAAGCGGTGGCTAGAGTGAATCCCTGTATAAGCCTGCTAGTTGGCATGCTTGTACTAGTAGTTCTGCTCATTAGAAAAGCTCCGCTATGGCTGATCTTCATAATTACTGGAACGCTGATAGCTATACTAGCTGGTGGTTTGCAGGTATTTCCAGGCGTTATGGAGAGAGTTATCTACAGTACCGCTACATGGGATCTAGTCACCATAATGTTCTTGATCGCCGTGTTCGTCATGCTCTATAGAGAGACGGGGTTCGTTGATCAGCTGAGTAAGGAGCTAGCAGCTCTACTGCAAAAACCGTGTATAGTATCAATGTTAGTACCAGCCGTTCTAGGATTGCTTCCAGTACCAGGCGGTGCCCTAATGTCTGCACCAGTTGTAGATAAAATGGGTGAATACATAGGCTTAAGCCGTGCACGCAGAGCATTCGTTAACGTCTGGTTTAGACACGTCATATTTATCGTATACCCTCTTAGCACGGTACTGGTCATGACAGCCGTTATGACGGGTAATAGCATCTGGGATATAGTACTGATACAGATCCCGGTAGCTCTAGCAATGATAGTGGTAGGGTATTTTATAGGATTCCCCAGGAAGAAGCAGTACAGTGGATCAGCACCTATAGCTGGGAAAAGGGATAACAAAGCCTTAGCGAAGACGATGCTACCCATACTGGTTACGATAACTATAGCTGTTAGCACCTCCTGGATCCTAGACTACAGGCTTCCAATACCAGTAGGTAGGTTATCCATGATAGTAGGCGTACTAACCGGGATAATCCTCTTAGCCTCAACGGCTAGGCTTAGTCTAAACAGGTTTACCAAGGTGCTGATTTCTAGGGAGCCAATAGAGCTAGCGCTAATAGGCTTTACAGCGATGTATATGCGTAGCGTGTTTGAATCCATAGACTTAAGCTGTGTAACCACCTACTTGACTACAGCGAATACCTGGGTACTACTAGTAAGCGTCCCTATGTTCTTCTCTCTAGCAGTAGGTATAGTAAGCAGTGGTGTAGCCCTATCTATCTCGATACTCGGCGCAATCGTAGAGCTTAATGTTAAGAATGCTTCTCTAATATACCTCTCGGCTTTCATGGGCTACTTAGGCTCGCCTCTACATCTATGCTATGTATACACGGTTAAGTACATGAAGACAACGCTTATAGAAGGGTACAAGTACTTAGTACCAGCTATAGCTCTTACTATGCTTATAACGCTACTACTCTACAGTATTCTGTAGAGAACCGCTACACCTATAGCTAGAGCACAGTGTAGAGTTAGGAACTAGTTATGGAAAGGCGGTGCTTGATGGACTTAGAAGCCCCCGCCGCGATCATAGAGTTGCTGAGAG
>QMWW01000145.1 GCA_003661825.1 Thermoprotei archaeon | reverse complement strand
TGAGCAATTATACCAGTCATCCATAAGTGTACTTCACGACCCACTATTTCAACTGGTACCACACCAAACCACTTATATCCACGTCTAGTCATTAGCTGGAATGGATCTCTAGTGATACGGGTCGTGATACTAAATCCCTTTACACTCATCTGCTCGGACAAGACACATTAACCCAGTAGCCAGGTTTTGCTGATTGGTATTTACGCCGTACTTATTTATATGTATTAGTTAACTCGGTTCAGGCATTCGATGTAATGGTTAGCTAAGCCGAAGATTACAATACTGCAGATATAGGTTATTCATAGCTAGGTTGGGTCTTTGGTGTCATTGGTAGTATTACTATAGGTCTAACCTCTACTATGGCCTGGACGAGTTTTTTCCTTCCACTACTCAAAATTCTCCATAGCGTACCCCGTGATATGTTCATTTTCTTGGCAGCATCCTCTTGGGTCAGCCCTTCAAAGTACACTAGCCTTAAAGCCTCTACCTCGTCTGGCATTAGGTATACAGGCTCAGAGCTTATGGGCTGGCCTAACTCGCTCAAGGGAACAAATATTCTGGTCTTCGGCGAGAACCAGATATGTCTAGGTTTTGGTCTTCTACCCTTTCCTCTCCGCCCCCATCCCCATCTCCATGGAGGCCCTCCTAGTCTCACCACATAACTACCCCTATGTATTGGTTCTCCGCTATTTCTTGAATAAGTTGTTGGCCCACAATTAAAAACCAGTATAACGCGGTATTAATACTGTGCTATGACTCCATGTAAAACGCATTACTTTAATCATTTTTGTGCATATGCACAAATTTATAAACCCCTAATACTCTAAATAGCTACTTGGTGAGAACATGGGTTGGCGTGGTGGATGGGGTTGGAAAGGAGGTAGACAAACATGGGATGCCTGGAGAATTTGGCCCGGTAGAGGCCCGTTTAGCTATCTTCCGCCATGGCAGAGGCCCGGCTGGATCTTTGGTAGAGGTTATTGTCGATGGCTACTAGGTTGGCCTTGGAGACCATACTGGTACCCCCCAGTAATACCTCCTATTCCTCCCTACAACTACCAGTATACATGGTATCCTTACCCGATACCCCCGCTGTATGTACCTAGATACTGGTGGTGATATCTATGAGCTGGTATTACCCATATAGTGTATGGGCGGGTCAATACCAGTACTGGCTACCCCCACTGCCTGACCCACTATACCTCATGGCTACAGCTTTCCAGTGGATGATAATACCATACTATTACTCTCTGATACTTCAAGCATACCGTTTAGTGATAGATACATGGATGAAAAGCTTCGAAAAACTAGCTCAAGTGAAACAGCAGTGATCGGTGAACTCTATGACCTATCACTATAGATGGCATAGAGTATGGCGTAACATCCCAATACCATATCCCTATCCATGGTATCCGCTACTACCGCAACTATACTACCCGGTATACCCAGCTCCCCCACCATATACTCATCCACCGTCTTCGCCTCAGGAAGAATTAGCGCTCTTAGAGAACTACAAGAAAGCACTAGAAGAAGACCTGAGAGACCTAGAGGAAGAGCTTAGAAGTGTTGAAGAGAGAATAAGGGAGTTAAAGAGAATCATAGAGGAGACTAGAAGGTAGTTTTTGCACCACTTACCCTATACTCATTAGCTTATTTTCTCTACCTATTCAGGGCTATACGAAAAAGATTTAGATTAAGGTCATCCCATAAACTACCTCAGCAAAAAGTTGTCGAAGCCCTTACTCTACAAGGTAAACTCCTAAACCCACTATTTTTCCCTCAAGCTTCAATATGTAATGGTGAGGCTAGTCCAAGTTTTGAGCTTTGAACGAGGTAGAAGTTCTAAGGGAGGCTTTACGACTTGCAGAACATTATTAGATTCTTAATAGTTTATCGGTTCTTTGCTTCCTCTAACTATTTTTAAGGGCCCGGGCCGGGATTTGAACCCGGGACCTCCGGGTCTCTGTCCCCTCTCTAATCGTCATCGAGGGGTCCACAGCCCGGCGCTCTACCAGGCTGAGCTACCCGGGCCACTTCTGCTTAGCCAGCGTGGCCAGGGATCGTCATCGAGTACTGTACTCTAAGCCCGGGCCCCTGCCTCTATCTTATTAGTAGAGCTGGTGCTTATATAGTTATTTACAGAATTTACAGAGAGTAGGTGTTACGGCATGGGTTTTTGTAGAGCCTTGGTTACGGGTTTTGACTGGTATAGGGGGACGGGTTACATGATATATCATCCTAATCCCTCCGGCATTATAGCTGAGCGCTTAAATAATGAGGTGATCGGGAACTGTAGGGTTAAGGGTTTAAAGCTTTCAGTAGATTTTGCCGTGATACAGTTGTTAGAAGAGGTACTTGAGAAGTATAAGCCCCACGTGGCTTTAGGATTAGGGCTTAGCCCTCGGACCACCAAACCGCTAGTTGAGCTAGTAGCAGTAAACTACAAGTACAGAGTAGTAGGAGAGAAAAGAGTCTTCGAGAGTATTGATTCTTCTAAAGACCTTATAGTGCCTATTCAAGCAGAATATGAACAACTCATTAAATACCTATGGAGTAAAGGATTCGATATAGCTCCTTCTAATTCCCTCGGTCTTTACCTATGTAATGCTGTAGCGTATACTCTATATAAATATGCAAAAAACACGGGGTCAAGAGCTGTGTTTATACATATACCACCTACTGGAGATCTGCAGTTTAGGATAAGCGTAGATCGATGGAATACGTGGAGTGCTGAGTTAATAGCTGCTATGGCTAGAGAAATTATAAGCTACCTATCTCAGCGCTTAGAAGCGGATACTGTTACGTAGGCTAACCATTAGATCAGGATAATCGCTGGCAATACCATCGGCTCCCTTCCTATAAGTCTCTAGTGCATCTTTCTCCGAGTTAACCGTCCAAACCACTACTTTTAGCCCTAATCTATGTACTAAGCTATTAGCCTTAGCAGATGCTATCCTGTAGTGTGGTAAAGCTATTTTTGCTCCTAGCTTTTTAGCATCGAGTACTCTGCCTGGAGGCTTAGAGTATATCAAGCCCGTTACTATGTTCTTTGCTATAGATCGAGCTTCTACTAGTGCTTCGTCGTAGAAACTTATTAGAGCGGTTGAACCTAGAATTCTGTGCTGTAGTAAGGTTTTAACGACTTTCCTAGTAGTATCTGGTTCTTTCACCTCTACGAAAAGACACACTCTATCCTTAACAGCTTCCAAGACTTCGTCTAGTTTAGGTATGTGTTCCCCCTTAACCCTAACATTCTCCTCAATCCACGGATACTCTAGTTCTCTAAGCCTCTTGTTTATACCTGTTAGCCTAAGGAGGTCCTGGTCGTGGAAAACCACTAGTACGCCATCACGCGTAGACCTAACATCTACTTCTACTACATCTGCTCCCACTTTAATACCGTACTCTACGGCTTTAAGCGTATTCTCTGGAGCTCTTCCAGCTGCTCCTCGATGCCCTATCACCGAGAAGGGCTTCTTGCTTAAACACTCAATTACGTCCATATGGTATCAACACTACTGCTACTTAAGACTGTACAGGCTAAGATAAGGTTTACAGGAAAGACTACTTATACTTAGCTCTAAACCCTCTCTTCGGCCTTAAGTTTCTGCTTCTACATCTACGGCACTTCTCCGCATCTGGCGGGTTAAGCGCGCCGCACTTCCGACATACTTTTTTATTTAGAACGCGCTTAAACACGATCTGTAGC
>QMWW01000144.1 GCA_003661825.1 Thermoprotei archaeon | reverse complement strand
CTGTACCCGTACTTGTAGAGGAGAGGTACAAGCCCTATATGGTCTAGATGAGCATGTGTAACTATGACGGCATCTAGCTCCGCGAGATTAAACTGCTCGATACTGACCATTGGATAAGACTTATCAGGCGCTGAAGCTCCAACGTTTATACCGAAATCTAGCAGAACCCTGCTCTCCTTTGTCTCCACGAGAATAGCTGAGCGACCTACCTCCATAAACCCTCCGAGAGCAGTTATCCTTACATAGTTACTCTTAAACAATACATCACGATGTATTCTCTCACCCAGATACTTGAGGAAATCAAGTCTATACTTGCTCTCCCGAAGCAATGTTGTTACAACGAGGTTTACCACTTTGGACTGGAGAGCCGATGCACGCCTCGGTACAGGTCTCCACCCAGTCTCGGCTAGGATGTAGTGCCTGATATAAGATCCGCGACCAACTATAAGCCCTGGTTTCTCTGCTTTAATCCATACTTCTCCAAAGACATGATCAAACTCTATACCGTTCGGATCAACTCCAGCATCCCTTGGAACTATTTCAAGTATCTTCTTCTTTGCTAGAGAAGGCGGTAACCTCTCTTCAGGATCAACCCGTAACACTACCCTCTTCCTAACTTTTTTAGCAATATTTCTCACAAGGTCTAAGTGCCTTACAATAGCCTGTCTGTTCCTAACGTATATAACTATCTCCGGCCCCTCAAACTCGATATTAGCTAGCTTTAGATCTGGCGGTATTTCTTCAACGATCTTCCTTATCAGCTCTGTCCTCTCCTTGTCAATAATTACTTTCTCCACAACATATACACCCATTGATCATTCGATCCTGAACTGTGTTGGTACTGTAGAGTTTAGGTTCTAGAACTACTTAGAAGACACAGTACACTTAACCGTCTAATATATAAACGGTACAGGGTTTAAATACCTTTAGCTATACTAGGAGCTGCTTTACGCTTTCACCATTTCTCGCTTAAACAGCCTGGTCTCCTCGCTGTAGCCTTCAGGGCCTATAACAACTATATCTACGCCTTCGCCGCTATATCCATCGCGGAGTACAGCCTTAGCTACGGCTTTATAGACTAGCTCTACCGCTTCTTTCAACTCCATAGAGTCGCGATATCCACTCTCCAATACACCAAAGGCTATGGGGGATCCGCTGCCCGTAGCCATGTACTTCTCTCTACTAATAGTTCCATATAGATCCAGGTAGTATAGTGCGGGCTTCCCCTGCTCTAATCCTCCTACTAGAAGCTGAACAATATATGGATAAGACCTCAAGTAGGCATTCAGTAGAATTCCGAGATAGTTTGCAAGACTGTGTACACCGATGCTTTTACCAGTTACAAGCCTGTATTTTTTAGCAATATATCTTGCTTCTTCTACAAGAAACTGGGCATCAGCTACTAGTCCAGAAATAGTCATAGCCGTAGAAACATCTACCCTATGTATTTTCTTCACTCTCTTATGATAAACACCTGTTCCCGCTGTTGCTCTCTTATCAGCTGCTAGAACCACGTGTTCCCCAACGACTAGTCCAACCGTTGTAGTCTTACTAGTCTTAAGGCTTCTCTCCACAGCTCACACCCTACCTTGTCACACCATCTTTATAGGATAATAGTCTCTATATTAGTCTTATTGTATGCGTGTGCTTTAGCTCTATTCTCCGGTGTATCTTATGGATAGAGTACACACAATAACACTACCCCTCAGAGTAGTGGTAGGAGCTGGTATATTGGGTAAAGTAATGGATTTTATCAAAGACCTCGAGATAGCACATAACCACGTAGTAGGGATAATTACTGGGCCTAAAACGTACGAAGTGGCTGGGAGAATAGTTAAGGAGAGTCTAGAATCTTATGGATTCACAGTGCATGTATGGAGAGTTGAAACAGCCACACTAGATGCTGCTGAAGCTATAGCTAGAGACGCTGCTAGAAAGAAGGTTGAAACAGCATTCGGTGTTGGAGGAGGTAAAGCTATAGATATAGCTAAATACGTAGCATACAAAGTAGGCGGTAACGTAGTTAGCATACCAACCGCTGCAAGCCACGATGGAATAGCGTCTCCCTTCGCTAGCTTAAAGGGATTCGAAAAACCAACAAGCATATACGCTAAAACCCCCTACGCCATAATAGCCGATATAGACATTATATCCAGGGCTCCGCCACGCTTGCTCAGAGCCGGTGTTGGAGACCTATTAGGGAAAATAACTGCTGTGAAGGATTGGAGGCTCGCACACAAGCTACGAGGCGAGTACTACGGCGAGTATGCGGCACAGCTAGCACTACTATCAGCACAACACGCTATAAGGTATCACGACCTAATAGCAAGCGGTAAACCAGAGGGTATAAGGATACTTGTAGAAGCCCTTATTAGTAGCGGTGTAGCCATGTGCATAGCCGGTTCTTCGCGTCCAGCCTCCGGGTCAGAGCACTTATTCAGCCACGCACTAGAGGTTTTAGCACCGGGTAGAGCTCTACACGGAGAGAAAGTAGCTGTTGGAACTATTCTCATGCTACACCTATACGGGGATCCGAAGTGGAGAAAGATAAGGAGGATCATGAAGAAGATAGGGCTACCAACAACAGCTGAAGAACTCGGTATACCCCCAGAAACGCTTGTAGAAGCACTAACCATTGCTCACAAGATAAGGCCGGAGAGATACACTATACTTGGAGAAAAAGGATTAACAAGAGAAGCTGCATGGAACTTGCTCAGAGAAACAGGGGTAGTTTAAGACTCCTTAGCAGACTCCTTAGCTGCTCTTTCACCAGGTTCTTCTACACTACCCGCCTGTTCTTTCTCCTCTTTCTTCCTAGCTATCCTCTCTCTAAAAACTACGCTATCCACTTCTCCACGTATTAGATCTAGTATATTCGTAGCTAGAGATACCTTGCCGTACTGTATATCCCTCTTAGTCACATACTTAGCCGGTATATCTATTACTACTTCTCTCTTGCTACCATCGTATTCGACGCTAAGCTCTGATCCAGGTATGTTTAGGTGCTTCACAGCTAGAGCTTTGATTTTATCGGTTAAGTCTTCAAGCTTAGCTACTACCTTAACCTTATAGACAAGGGTTTTACCAGCTAGTGGATGGTTGAAATCTACGACTACCCTCCCGCCGCTAACGGATTTAACTACTCCGCTTACACCGCCAAAGTCTATTACCTCTCCAACTCTAACATCTATGCCTCGTCTCTGAAACTCCCTAAGACTAAAAACCCTAACCTTACCAGGGTCTCGATGCCCAAAAGCTTTCTCGGGGGGGACTTCGATGACCCTCTCCTCACCTATATCTATGTTCTTCAACTCACTCTCTACAACGGGGTTTATCCATCCACGCCCAATAACTACTAGTGTAGGACCATATACTCTATTGGAATCGTAGATGTTCTCTTTCCGAGCAAGTTCTTCGATAGAGGTATCTACGAGGTTACCGGTTTCTTTAACCCTAACACTATACTCTATCAATACAAAATCGCCATCACTAAACACCATTCTACACACCACCTCGCTGCCCAAGACACCTGGTATATAACAGGGATAGACTCTATAAAGAGTTACTGCTACTCCACGGTACTTAGTCTAACCCTGTACTAAGTAGTAGATAGAGCAAGGACATGGCTGAGCTAGAACGCTTTCCATAGCTTATCCCCTATTCTATGTATATTCTTGACTACTTTCCCCCTCTTAATAGATCCCTGTACTATGGGG
>QMWW01000143.1 GCA_003661825.1 Thermoprotei archaeon | reverse complement strand
TTTCTATAGACATGCTTGAATATGTCGCATCGACATGCATCTAGTACTATAAGATGATCCCAATCGAGACTTAACACGTTGACTCCTCTATTAGGGCCAAATAAGATAGTCATTATGGCATTCATTACTCTGTCGTAGATTCTAATAGCTTATCACCTTCCTCATCAACTTAAAGCCATCGATAACACCCTTAATCATTGATCTGATTACTTCGCGTCTATTGTTAGCAACATCTTTAAGAACTATAACCACGTAGTATACTGTTATTGCAAGAGACCCCAGTAATGCTACGAATCTCTGTATTGCATTCTTGCTCCATAAGGCATGGAACAGTATGCGGTTCCTAACAGCGTAATAAGCTCTAAGAGGGCTCTTCAAGTGAAGCACCGATGCTTTACTTTGATCCGGCAATAGTATGTCATGCCATACTTTTGCTGTTGGTACAACCATTACCCTATATCCCGCTCTCCTTACACGCTGGCAGAAGTCTCCTTCATCGTAGTGTATTGGAAATATCTTTGAATTAAATAGACCAAATTTTTCAAATACTTCTCTTCGAACCATAAACGCGTTTGGGAAGTCTTCAGATTCGTAAGGCTCTTTGAATTGATTGCTGTCTATGGTGTTAAAGCCTATTAATCTTGTTATTGTTGTCCAGTAGCTCCGCTTTACACCAGCACACCATATTCTCTTTGGATCACTTAGAAAGTACATTACTGGACCTGCAACCCCTACATCTGGGTGTTTCTCCATGAACTTCACAAGCTCTTTTATAGTGTTTCTGTCAATAATATTATCATCGTCTATTACGAAGACGTATTTACCCTTGGAAGCTTGTATACCTATATTCCTGGATTCAGCTAAGAGTTTCTCTTCCTCATTACGTATAACCTTAACCTGGGTAAACAGCTTCTTAATGTAATCACTCGTGTCGTCTGTAGATGCATCATCAACTACAATTATTTCAAGCTTATTCTTAGGATAGTCGCATTCAAGAATAGATCTTATGAGACGAGCTAATTTCTCCTTCCTGTTATGTGTAGGAATTACTACTGAAACTAATGGATACTCTGAATCGCCATCTTTAACATCATCTATACGCAAAGAGTATCACCAGGTCATTGTTCTTTAGCTTACCTATTGATGCGATCAGGTAGATGATCGATTTTAGGATTCTAAGTTTTAGTAAATCCACTACTTCTATCCGAGGTTTAGCATGTTTAGCGAGAAGCGGCGGATGGAAATAGCTTATCTGGAAGTTTGCTAACTTAAGCCTCTCAATAACGTCGCTCAGGGCTCCATATCTTAAATGAATCTCCATTACTATAAACCTGATACGTCTTAAAAGATCTATATCTAATGATCGAAAGATATCGAATTCTGCGCCTTCTACATCCATTTTGAGCAACACATCGTTATCTAGATCTACATATTTCTCAACAATCTCGTTTAGTGTTTGAGCAGGAACTTCATAACACTTTGAAGATCTCTCCATCATTATCGATGCTCCACCGCTGTGCATAGACTCACACAACTGGACAACATGACGAATCTTTGTGCCTACAATAGCTGCGTTTATTGGATGTATATTTTGAGCGTTATTTATGGTCTTGTTAATCTCTAGAAGTCTGTAGTTTATAGGATGTGGTTCTATCGAAATAACTTTCCGGGCATATAACGAAGCTAGCAGAGAATACAATCCAACATGTGCACCAACATCTATAACCACCTTATCCTTAAGATTCTCAAGTTCGAAACCAGATATATACTCATACTCTCTATTGAGAAGAACGTCTTTTATAGCACCCCACATCTCATCATCAGGTACGTATGCTTCTAGGATTCTGCCTCCTACCTTAAACCTCACCTTGATTACATTACCTTTAACCTTCAAGAGCTTATTGACAATATCATAGATATTGGTACCCATATATTACACCCTTAATTATCTCCATGAAATGCTCTGTTACCTTATTCCAACAGAATTGTTGTGCATAATAGTATGCGCTTTCCGATAGTTTAAGCCTTAGATTACTATTTGTTAACAACAATATTATTGTCTCTGCCAGTTGCCCTATGTTTCCTTGTTTTACTAGTATTCCCGTCTCCATATGTTTTACCGAATCTCTTAGTCCAGGCACATCATAAGCTATTGCTGGGGTCTTACATGCTGCTACCTCTGTTATTGTTATTCCCCATCCCTCTATCATGCTTGTTGATACTACTATCCATGCTCTCTGCATCCACCTAATCTTCTCCTCTTCGGAGACCTTCCCAAGAAAATACGCATCTCTCAGCTCTAACCTTCTAGCTAGTTCTCTCATCTTCTGTTCTTGATCACCTGTCCCGATTATCACTAGCTGAGCATCTGGAATCTCTTGCTTAACCATCTTATACGCTATTAGTAAATGATCTAGATTCTTATACTTCTTTATTCTTCCTACCCATAGTATTGTTGGCTTTGGATCCTTTGGCCCTGGCTTGTACTTCTCCAGGTCAACACCGTTTGGTATAACAGCTATTCTATCGGGGACTATGCTAAATCTCTCTACGAGTTCTTCTTTTGTTGATTGTGAGACCGCTATGAAGTGCTTGTATACCTTAGCTATGGTTTTCTCAGCACGACTAACTATCCATGCAAGTGGTTTGGGTAGCTCTATGTAGACAACGTCTTGGTGTACATGGTGTATCTGTGCTACTACTGGTGTTTTTGTTACTAGTGGTGAATACCATGGTACTGCATGGGCTATGTCATCTATGATAACATCATATTCATGGCCGTGTTTTCTGACGTAGTAAGGTGCTAGGAGGTGTATCGAGGTTTTGCTACCTATACGCTTGATCTTGATGCCGTCTAGAACCTCCTCGCTTGGTAGACCATCTACCTTCTCGCATAGTACCGTAACTTCATGTCCCATCCTAACGAGTCTCCGTGCTATTTCGTAGAGCCTAACCTCTGCACCACCTGCCTGTGGGTGTTTCGGATCTCGGTGGTTTATCCACAGTATCTTCACGGCTCTACCTCCTCCTGAACGCTATAGCTATGTAGAGCTTCCTGAGTATGTCTAGGAGATGCTTCTTGGGGCCGGAAGCTCTTATCACTGTTATGAACTCCTGTCCTATAGTGTGTATGTTAGATAGCTCTACGACTCTGCCTATAGCTAGCTTCTGAAGCGCTACATACTTCCTCGCTAGGGTTAGGAGCCTAAGCATAACTAGGTCTGCAAGCATTGTTAACAGTGCTCTTAGCGGGAGTATTGTTGAGCCTGTTCTCTGCTCCCTCCAAACAACGTTTACAGCCTTGTACTTCAGCCCGTGCTTCTTAGCCCACACGATAACCTCGGTATCGTAGGCTAGGCCATCTGTCCTTGTTCTCCTTACGAGGATTATCTGGGCTGCTCTCCTGATAAGCACCTTGAATCCTGCCTGGTGGTCTCGGAGCCCTGTTCTGAAGAAGAGGTTTACCAAGGTGTTGTATGCTGTTGAGAGTACCCTTCTTAGTAGGGTGTGGGTTCTGTAGACTCTATTAGCTATTACTAGGTCTATCCCCAGCTTCCTAGCTAGGAGTACTGCACGGTAAATAGTTACTGGGTGAAGAGGTATGTCAGCATCTAGAAGCACTATGTAGTCACCACGGGTGTACGGGATAGCGTTCTTTATCGAGCCACCCTTCCCAATCCTACGTGTGAGGAGTAGACACCTAGCAATACCCTGCTTAGCAAGCCT
>QMWW01000142.1 GCA_003661825.1 Thermoprotei archaeon | reverse complement strand
CCCTTTTACCCACGTAAGTAGTAGAGATCCAACTCATAGTTGCTCTTACGAGGAGATAGCTTTATCTCTGAAGCGGTGGATACTGTGGTTGTATGCGTAAAATAAACTTTGTCTTCGCTATACATTTCCATCAACCAGTAGGTCAGCTGAAAATCGATAGGGTACAGGAGAGGTGTTATAGTCTTCTACTTAGAGTTTTCAAAGAGTTCTCGGAGCTAAAGTTTACAGTACATATTAATGGTCCTCTCCTGCTTCAGATGATAGAGTATTACCCTGAGTGGATTAGCGAGATCTAGAAGCTCTACGATCACGGTTCTCTAGAGCTCCTCGTTGGAAGCATCGGTGAGGCGGTTCTACCGCTACTGCCTTACGATGACCGAGTTAACCAGGTAAAGGAGTACATGAGGGTTTTCGAGAAAATACCCGGTTTTCAACCCAAAGGGCTGTGGTTAGCAGAGCGTGTTTGGGAGCCTAGCTTACCCGAGCAACTAGCTAGGTGCGGAGTAGAGTATGTTCTCTTAGATGACACGGTACTCCGCAGAGCTGGCTACAGCGGATCCTACGCATACTATGCGTGGTTACCGAAGAGAGCGGTCCTCGTGTTAAGCCCTTCTTTGTAGCAAGGTTCTACGCTATATCTTTCCATGGCGTAGTAGTAGAGAAATTATAGAGTATATGTTGGAGAAAGGAAGCGCTAGAGGAGAAAGAGTCATAGTGTGAGGTAGTGATGCCGAGAAATTCGGCGAATGGCGTGACCCCGAGTGGGCTCTTTCGTGGCTTAGAGAGTTTCTGAACAAGCTACGACTAGAGAAGGAGAGGATAAAGTTTATCCATCCAAGCGAGTACTTGTCGAGACAAGGCGTTAAAGGCCTGCTATGTCTACCCAGTGGTAGCTATGATAAAATGCTTGAATGGAGCCAGGGATTTTCAGGAAGTTTTTGGTAAAGTACAGCGAGAGCAATAACATGTATGAAAATATGAAAAGATGTTATGGGTTAGGGCGAAGCCGGAGAAAATGGGCTATAGAGATAAAGAGGCTTGGTTACACTATTATCTTGCACAGTGCAACGACCCCCTACTGGCACGGTTTATTCGGAGGCATATACTTAGCTCGTTTAAGACAGGCTGTCTACGAGAACTACTTTATAGCTGAGGGAATAGCTGAGGAAGCACTAGACTGTTACAAGGGTTCTAGAGGGATCAGCGTCTATAGCGTGGACTTCGACCACGATGGAGCAAAGGAGATACTGGTTGAGACTAAGAACCTGGACTTGTACTTCAAACCCGGTGATGTAGGTGCTTTGTTCGAGCTCGACTTTAAAGTAAAAGAGCTAGAGCATAACGTACAGGATACTATGACGAGGTACCCGGAGCCCTATCTAGAGGGTACAGGGTTTAAGCCCGATTGGTATAGGAGAGTTAGCCTTAGAGTCTATTTATGGAGCCCTCAAACGGGTATTAGCGACTGGATATTGAGCGAACAGTCAATGGAACGAAGCGATTTGGCGTTGAAGGATTTCTATCCATTGGTGGATAGCGGTACGGTAGCTAAGCTGTAGAGAGGAGACATCCATACCTCTACCCCTCTATCCGTTTCAAGAACTATTAGGTGGGTACTTAGAGCTCTTGATTACAACGCGCTCCGTATAGCCCGACCACTGTTCATCGAGGAAGTGCTTCGAATCAGTTACATACTCTATGCTGTCGCTTGGAACAACCCTATCGATCTTCGGTGCAATATGGTACTCAAAACCTAGGAGGACTTCAACGGTTTCTTCGCCTATATTCGCTACTCTATAAGCTGTACTATACTCCAGCTCTAGTACCTCGATCGCTTCTCTGCAGCAAGCAGAACCCTCCTAGAGCTATCGCGGTACATACCTCTTCCTCTCATAGCTATGGCAGAGAAAGGGATCAAGAATCTGTTCCAGGGATTTGCAACTGTATTCGTTGAAAACGCCGAGTTAAAGCCGGGAGAACTCTACGAGCTAACGATTAAGCATTACACAGGTTTTAGCTAAACTAGCTTATGGTACAGCGCTAGCTTAGCGTTGAGCTATATATTGGTCGTCTCTACTTAGTTCCTATTAATGCGCGGTCTAGCATAGCTGCATAGTAGCTATGTATGGACTAGAGGTGGGTTTTTAGTGGAGGCTTTGAGCTATCTAGCTATACTCTTTACGGCGATGCTTCCAGCTATAGAGGCTCGTGGCGCTTATCCACTGGCATATGCTCTCGGATACACGGACGTCTTAACGCATATACTAATATTTGCTTCTAGCTCTCTCCCCGCAGTACCTATACTCTACGGGCTAAGGCTACTCGAGGAAAAGCTTGTTAGTAGAGTACAGCTTCTCTCCTCTCTATACGATAAAGTAATTAGAAGGATTCGAGCTAAATCGGAGCGCGTTGTAAAGTACAGAGCTGTATACCTGGGTCTGGCTCTTTACGTCGCGATCCCTCTACCAGGAACAGGGGTATGGACCGGTTCCCTCATATCGTACGTGGTGGGATTAGATAGAACTAAGTCTCTACTAGCCGTGGTGCTCGGAAACTTCGCGGCTTGCAACCTACTCTATGCTCTAGTAGTACTTATAGGCTTAGCACTGTAGCCTATACGATCGCTTCCTTGCACACTAAAGTTTAGTGTTCTCTCGAATTCTTGAGGTATCGAGCCTGTATATGGTATTAGAGAACTAGGCTTAGACGCTATTTACCTGGGCACGTATTGCTAGATAGAGTATATTAGCCTATATGTAGCAGAGTAGTGTAGAGATAAAGCTAGGGAGAAACCGAGAAATGCGTGGTAAGCAGTTCGATTGGAGAAGAGTGGCGGAGGAGAGGAATGCGTTTTGGAGCGCTAACCCCGTCTACCGATTAGTATATGAGAGTATGAGGAAGCAGGGATACCACTTCATAGGGAGAACAGGAGTTGTTAAGAGATGCCACTGGACTAGAGAGGCTGTGGTTAACCATAGGTTCTGCTATAAGTGCCTATGGTATGGGATCGAGAGTCATCGCTGCATACAGATGAGCCCCGTCGCTATATGGTGTTGGAATAGGTGTCAGCACTGCTGGAGAGTACAGCCAGAGGACATAGGTGTACACTGGGACGAAACAAAGCCACCAGTAGTAGACGATCCCAGCGTACTAGTCGAAGAGAGTATAAGAGTTCACAGACAGATAATGGCCGGGTTCAAGGGGAACCCAGTAGCAGATCAGAAGATGGTTGAAGAAGCCATGAATCCTAAGCATGCTGCTATAAGCTTGACGGGCGAGCCGCTTCTGTACACGCGTATAGGTGATCTAATAAGAGAGTACCATAAGCGTGGCATAACCACGTTCTTAGTAACGCATGGAACTAGGCCGGATGTACTCGCAGGTATAGATGAAGAGCCTACTCAACTGTACTTAAGCTTAGAAGCATGGAGTAGGGAGAAGTACTTAGAGTTCAACAGACCCATAGTACCGAGGGCATGGGATCTCGTAGTAGAGACCATAGAGCTACTACCAAGCTTTAAAGCACCAACAGTCTACAGGATCACTCTTATCAAAGGCTTCAACGATACGAGCGAAGCCATAAAGGGGTTTAGAAAGCTTATCGAGATAGGAAATCCTACGTATGTCGAGGTTAAAGCTTACATGTACATGGGGTATAGTAGGTCAAGGCTAAAGCCGGATAACATGCCAAGCCACGAGGAGGTAAAAGCTTTTGCAGAGAAGCTTGCAGAAGAAATAGGAT
>QMWW01000141.1 GCA_003661825.1 Thermoprotei archaeon | reverse complement strand
TGTAGCACTAACCCGTATGAAACATGCTAAAGCTTTGATCTGTGTAGGTTAGTGTGATGCTTTATGAGAGGATATCAGAATCGAAGATGCTGTTATACTCATAGTGACTCCACGAGACAAGGGTACTACAACACTCTATGTTGATTCCGTTTACCCGCTATTGCTGATCCAAGGCTTGTAGCTATGGCTATAGAAGAGCTGAAAACCCGTATTGCAAAGCTCGAATCAAAGTTATGGCTAAGCATGACTGTAATGGCGTAGGCCATGCTTGCTAAGACACCAGAGTGTATGTTATTTTCCTTATTCTTACGGGTTTATTGCTTCAATAAGCTAGCATTAGTACACGTAATTGCACCTGGCTAGTTACTGGTCATTAAGATACCTAGCAACTAACAATATTGTATAGAGTTGCATCGCTACCTGCTTCTCTAGCGGTATATACTCTATGCGATAACGATGCAGTTTTGCATAGAGGTCTTCGAAGACGTTAGTTAACCCATCAACTGCTTTCTCAACATCTACGCTAGGAATACCCCCACTACATCTGCTCAGGAGTCTGAGTGCTATCCCTAGCTTCAACAATGTACTCCACAGACCCCTAACAATTATGATATCGAACTCCTCAGCTCTAGAGGCCTCCCTCTCATACCGCTCATCTACTACAACCCTTCTTTTCAATGATTCCAGCCTACTACTCCAGCCAAGTAAGTATTCCTCAGCTTCCCATAGATAGGGGCATTTTCTATCCACGTAGGGAAATAGCTTCTTCACTATAGATTCTACGTAGCTAGCTATAGGTGCTGCTATGTTGATCGTATCAAGGTACAAGTCTCTCAACTTACTTCCAGAGGGAGTAACGTCTTCGAGGACCTTGCTGTAGATATATGGTGTCTCACATACTATTGAGAACACATTTGGATTAATTCCTCTTGCATAGCCGTATATAGTTTCACCAAGCCCCTCTATGCATGTCCTGGGATCCGAGCTATACTTCATGCAGTTATTGTACTCATCACACATTGTTGGTTCACGATAGAACCCCTCCTCATACACTTCAAGGTACGAGGCCTCTGGTTCACCCCTATGTATTGGTATCCCTAATTCGTTTGCTACATTCTTCAGATCTCTTATCAGCTCAGGGATATTCCTTGATAGAAAGAAGTAGAGGCCGCTAAAATCATTGTTATGGAGAGGTGCTATGAGGTCTGGTCTCACTACGTCTATAGCCTTCTTCACAGCTAGTGCTTCTGGCGTAGGCTCGTTGAATACGTAGCCATTGCATGAGCCTGGAAGCTTCCACTCAACAACCTTAACCTTAAACCTCTCAAGAAGGTAAAGCCTAGTGTTATAGGGATCATGAAACCATCCCTCATTAAGTTTTGTACCACATGGATCAGCAACTGGGATAAAATACCAAGTGTACTCGTTTAGTAAGCCAGGTTCTCGATCAAAGACCTTGGTTACCAGTATCTGTAAAGCTAGAGCTCCTACAGGTTCATCGGGATCCACAAAGCCTATCAATAGTATCTTCTTTGACCCTCTACCAGCCTTGAACATGTATATGGGATCACCACACCAACCATAGCCAAGGACTTCATAGCATAGTTTGCAGTCCTTGAATACACTAACGATCTCGTCAACCTTAGGTATATTTCTGAGGGCTAAGTGGTTGAAAAGAGCCTTGCCCATATCTAACACCGTGTATGTCTTCGTATCTCAATTTCTACAATAGTCTTATAATAGTTTCTAGCGTGAGAATTAGCTCTCATAACCCGGTATATCTTTAAGTTTTACTCTCTTTGCCGCAATAGCCGTCTGGTTTATTAACTACTAGATTTTGGCATGACAAGATTGTAGAATTTGAGAGAAGCGTAAGTGTTATTATATCGATAGCTATAGCGTCTTTAATAGATCTACTCTTATGCATAACAAAAATCTTTGTTTTAGACGTTAATTTAGCCAATTATAATAGCATTTACTACATGTGGAATTTCTAACAATATCTTCGATATAGTTTACTATAGCTTCAATGAATTTTAAGCCCTGGTTAGGTGAAGCTTTCAATGGGTCTCCTGCAACTCCGTATTTACGAAGTTCTCTACACTTCTTATAGAAATCAAGATTCTTAACAAGACTGCTATCTATCGCCATGATAATGCTTGTTTCCCACATACCTGCATGCTTGTCTATAGACGTATCGACCAAATGCAGATCTCTAAGGGCTTGCGATATGTGGAAGACGGTTATTGTTACATCATACTCTCTGCAAAGATAATTACATGCGTCGGCAACAGATTTTTTCATATCAGGACCTCCATGTCCCATAACCATGATGAACTTTCTTTGACCGAATAATATAAAATGTTCGAGAACAGCCTTTAAGTAGTCTCTAAAGGTTTCAGGTGGTATGTGTACGTTTCCAGGTCTTACAGGAACAGCAATTGTATAAGTTATGGGTGGAAGTGAAACCCAGTTATTTCTCTGGGCAAGCTTGTCGGCTATGAATGTTGCAATTAAAGTATCTGTATCTATAGGAAGATGAGCACCATGGCTCTCAACAGAGCCTATGGGAAGTACCAAAGGACCTCTACCACTTTCTATATACTCCTTAAGTTCAATCCATGAAAGATTACGAGGATACATAAGTTTAAACCTCCAATATGAAACCTTGTAATGTAATATAAATTCATAACTCTTCTTTTCAGACAGGGGGAGAGTGTGAGGTTGATAGAGCCAGCGGTGAGGTATATATAGCTCCCAAGAAGATTCAGCTAACGGTATTCTTGTAGTGGACGAAGTTAGGGATCTCAGAATATGAGTTAGAGATAGAGTTCAGAGATGGGAGAATTAAGCATTCCAAAGCAAAGAAGGGAGAAGATAAATTCAGAGATATTCTTGAGAAAGCTGCCGGAGACAAAGATACGATAGCTGAGCTCGGTGTCGGGATAAACTATGGATTAAAGCCCATAGGATGGAGAATACTCGATGAGAAAGTTCTTGGAACAATACATATCGTGATAGGCAATAATATTCATCTAAGAGGGGGGACAAGGCTTCAATACACATAGACTTTTGTACTCTACAAACCAACATTAATAGTAGATGATAAACCTATTATTGAGAATGGAACTCTGCTTCTATAGCTCTTTTATGTATGTTTTGTGTGAAGTACTCGATAGAGGGTTCATACCATGATAGCTCTAGGTCTTGAGGAGTCTGTTATTGATCCGAGGACATGGGTAAAGATGGAGGGTTTCGAAGCTCCTTGCGATAGATGTCTCTTCGTATGCTGGGGTAGACCTCTTGATTTTGCTAAGAAGTTCTTAGAGAATGTTGAGGAAGAGTCTAAGCTAAAGATACCTGCATTGAGAGGTGTTGTGGGCAGGTATGGTGGTGTCAAAAATGTGTCTGTAGAATATACATAGGAGCATCAGCAGCTGTGATGGCTATGGAACTGCTAATTGCAGCTAGTGTAGAGATGTTCCTTGTTTTTGGTGGTTGTGGAGCTATATACCCATCAATGAAGATCTACAATATAGTCATGCCTACATGGGGTATTAGAGGAGAGGGTTTAGTTAGAGGAATTCTTAAAACTTGAAGAGAGATTAAATGATTGCTCTAGGAGAGCTATTTACTTGTTAGGCTAGCTATTGTTTTAGTTAAATAGTTATTTGACTAATTGTCTATGAGATAATGTGTTAGCTTTGTAGTTGTGTTATGTGTTGTCTTAGCTCGTGTTCTAGGCTTTGGTCTAACCTGATT
>QMWW01000140.1 GCA_003661825.1 Thermoprotei archaeon | reverse complement strand
GTCATAGAGTCTGTAGGTAGGAGGGTATATAGGTTTAGGAACCTTGAGGCCCCCTTGCCCGAGATACCAGAAGCTCAACTGGAGTTCAACGTAGAAGCACAGCTTCTCATAGATGTTGTTAAGCAAGCGGTTAAAGACGCTGAAACCGTTGGAGAGCACTTAGAGCTAGAAGCGCCTGATACGGAGACCCTCTATCTAAGAGGGCGTGGAGCTACGGTTACCGAGACGAAACTTGTAGTAGGAATGCCTGCACTAGTATCTCTCGAGGTTAAAGAGCCTAGTAAGTCCGTGTACCAAGTAGAGTACCTTAAATACGTAGTAGGGTTGACGAAGATAGCTGAACTCGCTACCATAAAGTTCTCATCTGATGCCCCCCTAGAGCTAGAGTTTAGCTTGAGCGAGGGCAGAATAAAGTACTTGCTCGCCCCAGCGATAGCCTAGAAACCGTGCTGGTCAATGCTTTAGCAGCGACTTATCTAGATAGCGTGTTTCTTAACTAAATAAGCTGTTGTCTGCAGGGGAGAACTGATATACCCCTATTCTCCTTTTATCCACCTTGGTTATCGGCGGAGAATCGGTGATGAGTTTTCGGGGAACCCGAGGCGTGAGGAAGCGGTTACCCAGCTGATGCTTCAGCGACACATTTATAGCTACTCAATTGCTCTAGACTAGTACACAGCTATAGAGTTTGGGTAAGCTGTAAAACGAGTACTAGTTGCTTTGGTGAGGATTATGGCTAGCGGGAAAGCGGAGGGTCTGTTTGAAAAGCTAAAGCCTCTATCCCCTGGGCAGGAGGAGATCAGGAAGGCTTTACTAGATGAAAAATACGAGATCATAGGCTTGTTCGGGCCAACAGGGACTGGTAAGAGCCTCTTCGGCATCCTCTACGGGATAGATGCTGTGCTCAGTGGTAAGTACTCGAGATTCATACTATCGCGTCCAGTAGTAGACGTAGTTACTGGTAAAGAGCTTACGGCAGCAGATATTGGTAGCCTATACTACGAGCTGGCTACTAGCTATCTAAAGGATATCCTTGCAGGCTTCATAGAGTGGGATGTTGTAGAGAAGCTCATGAGTAAGGGGAAGATAGTGGTAGCGGACACGCACTACTTGCGGGGTAGAACGTTCGATGACTCGGTGATATTCCTAGATGATGCGCAGAGCATACCGATCGAGAGCGCTATAGAGATCATGGTTAGAATAGGAAATAACAGTAGGTTTATAGTAGCTGGAGACCCGGTCTTCCAGAGGAAACACGGTGCACAGGATAGTGCTTCTCTCTTGAGAGAAATCCTCCTTGGAGAAGAGACGGCTAAGGTGATAGACCTTGGGGTGAAAGACATCGTAAGACCAGGTGCTAAGCGCGGTATAAGGCTATTGCTTGAATCCTGGATGAGGAGTAGGAGTCTAAGCGATTCGGAGAAACAGGTACTTGACTCCGTAAGGATACATGCGCCAGACGCCGATATAGTCACAGTCGTAGAGTTCATAGAGGAGAAGAGAACCTTCAATATACAGTCAGAGCACACGCCGGACGCACTAGTAGTAGCAAAAGAAGGATTCTTGGGTAGAGTGATAGGTAAAGGTGGTGAGAGGATAGAGGCCGTTGAAGCCGATACAGGTCTTAGAATAAGAGCTGTAGAGCTGACACTGGACTTTAAGCCATTTATAAGAGCAATACATCCGGCTAGCTGGGTCTATAGGTTTATTACAGACGTAGACTTTGCAGGACCAGATCTGATCGTTAAGGTAGAGTCAGAAGCCTTTGGTGCATTCGTTGGTCAGAAGGGCTTTCACGTAAAGTTCCTAGACGCTGTTATGAGGAAGCTACTAGGCGTAGGTATTAGGGCAGTAGAAGTTGAGACAAGCAAGCCGGGTAGGTCTAGGAGAAGATAGCTTACTTTTTCACAACATAGGCGTCAAGAACTACTTGATACCTCCGTGGTGCTATCTGCCTAACTATTCTGCCGAATGCAAAGTTGTAGGTCTCTACACCTAGTTCGCCTAGTTTTTCCCCAGCTATTCTCTTAGCGTTACCTACGGGGTCTTCTCCCTTAGCCGCTTCTACGTGTAGGTATATGTGGATCCATCCCTTTCCCCTTAGAGCTTTTACGGCGTAAACTAGGTGTTCCAGCGCTATATCGGGATAGGGCATTAGCACCCTATCGCTTGTATCAACTAGTTCTTCTTCGATAACTCTAGCTGCATCTCCAAGTATTGGTACTACTACTCCTTCTACCTTGTTCAATCTAACGTTTTCGACCATGCAGCGGTACGCGTCCGGGTTTATATCGATGCTATAGACTACTCTGGGTTTAGCGTGTTTAGCCATGACTATGCTGAAAAGCCCGGCACCAGCGTACATGTTTACTACTACTTCCCCCGGGCTAACCAGCTTCGCTACCCTATAGTGCTCATAGCTTAGCGATGGAGATAGGTATACGCGTGTGATATCTACTTTGAATAAACACCCATACTCCTTGTACACTGTTTCGCTCCGTTTCTCTCCAGCTAAGTGAATAAATTCGCGTAGTCTATACTCTCCTTTAACCCCGGGTAAACCGCCCCAAACGCTCTTAACATAGGGTAGCTCTGCTAGAACTCGCTCGGCCAGAGGCTTTAGAGCTTCGGGCTCTACATCAAACGGTATACGTATTACCAGTATATCGCCTACTATCTCCATCCGACCCCATATCCTCTTAGCCATCTCTTCTCCGAGAACTTCTAAGGCCAGCTTACGTAGGTACTTCCTACCCATATATGCTCTCCACCAGCTCAGGGATCGCTCTGGCTATTGAGAGTAAAGAGAGAAGACACCTAATATATAAGTGACTCACCAAGCTAGTATATAACACAGAACCCTGGCTAAAGCAGGAGCTATGAGAGGCTAGGGCTTGGAGGCTTCTAGGCAGAATAAAATAGCTGATGCTCAGAGCTTTTACACTTCTATGATCAGCGTCGTCTACGTTATGGTTCTAACCGGTATAATAAGCCCTCACCTAAGCGTAAAGGTCTTAGAAGAAGAGGGGCTACTCTGGGTTTCCCTGCTCACCTTAGGGTTCATGGTAGCACGGTCAACTGCTTCCCTTATACACGCTCCTCTCTATAGGAAGTACTCGGCCCGTCTCATCGGGAGTTTGGGGTTATCCATGCTTATAACTAGCTACTATCTATACAGCATCCTACCTCCTCTATACTACCCGGTGCTACAGATGCTTACAGGGTTTTCCTCCGGCTTATTTTGGCCCCTTATGCAGAGCCTTCTTGCACACGGTTTAAGTCCCAGCTGGAGGAGCAGGGGATTTAGCATATACTTCATAGTTGGAGCTATATCAGGCTATGCTGGGTACCAGATCGGTTCTCTCATCTACTTATTCCTAGGCCCCCAGTATATATTCAGTACAGCGTATCTATCGGGTTTAGCTTACTTAGCGCTATTCCTCAGGATCGCGCCGCGCCAAAAGCTCAGCGTTAAAGTCAGTAGGTACTCTTTAGAGCTTAAAACAGGGTTTCGGGAACTAGGGAGTTTAGTGCCGCTAACGATCCTAGTAGGTGGTGTGAACGGTTTACTTAAAGATTATCTAATAGCTTATACCAAGCTTATAACTGGTTATAGCGAGCCTGTAATCAGGAATATGTGGAGTGTGGCAGGGTATACTGGTTTAGCGTTAAGCTATCTAGCCTCCTATCTCCAGGAGAGAATGCATTTAGAGAAACAAGTGCTCGTTACCGGGATATCTATGCTCTTACTGCTAGTACTTCTTACTCT
>QMWW01000139.1 GCA_003661825.1 Thermoprotei archaeon | reverse complement strand
TATTAAATCAGCAAATCTTACTTATGAGGATCATGATCCCGTTCTCTACATACGCATAGCTAACATTGGAGAAATACCTGTAAAGATACAGATGGTGTATCTATACTATGAGGTACCCGATCTCGATCACTATGTAGGAGCATCAGCATTTGTTGGTGTGACTGAGTATCAAGTTTCTAACCCTCTTATCGTACTCTACGGCTCTAACCCCATACCCCCAAATCAAGAAACAGTCTTCAAAGCCAAGCTTGCAGTAACTGCTGACTACATGGATGAGTACGGGGGTCTAAAACCAGGTAATTACGTAGTTAGAGCTATATCGGAGAAGGAAACCGATGCATTCTATACTATCAAAGTATTAGGGGTGGAGGTAAGATCGACGCTTCAAAGCTATCTGTATAGAGATAGTGAGTTGATAGTTAACCTAGAGGTAGAGAACGTAGGTGATACACCATTTATTCCGTCGAGCAACAATCTTAAGGTGTACGTAGATGGAAGACCATGGAGAGTTTTCTACGAAAAGGAATGCACTATAGCTCCTGGAAGAAAAGAGCTAATTAAAGTAGTCATCCCGTTGAGGCTAGTTCCTTACAGCAATATAGCAAGCCAGCCATACCCGTATGTTGACCTGGAGAAACAAATCATAGTTAATCTAGTTCTGGACCCAGAGTTTGCTATTCCAATGCTGAGGGAACATACCATCATAATTAATGTTTCGGGCGTAGAGCACAAGATAAGAATACCTCCCATTAACGTAAACTGCAGGGTGTTAAATGTAGAGAAAATAATGGTAAGAGATGCAAGAGGACAGCCATGGTGGCACATACTGAGTATTAAGCTAGAAGCAGCCTCGCAATGGATAAGTGAGCTAGATGTGGGATGGTTTAATAAAATTGAGATATGTCTAGACGGTTTGTGTGAAGCCTTCACAGTGTACAACGTAGAATTTGTTCAGAAGAACTCGCAAACGTACATAGTCACAATCTATCCTAGTGGAGCCCTCTATCCAGCAGATAAGGAAGGGTTTACGCTACATGTATACTACGGTGAGCTAAAAGTTGCATCAGTAGAACTTAGCTAACTAAGTAAAAGTGTGCTGTGATACCTTTAGAGGAATCCATACTCGTCGCTAGAAAAGTTGCTGGAACACCGTCAATAGTCTTCCAACGATATCAAGCTCCCATCCCTATTCATGTGAAGAAAGACTTCCTATTATTACGAGTTTAGTTCTCTACGCCAATGTTTTATTTTCCATAGCTGTATCAATCTTTGAGTCACATTGATTATTTGATCTATTACTTGAGGAAGTTCTGAAATCGCACGGTCTGGATCTATAGGTACTAATCCCCATATGCTTACAAGACACGCGGAATTGATAGCTTTTATATGGTTATATACGTTAACTAGCTCTATTCGTAGATCTTCCGGTAAATCGTAGAGTATACCCCTCCTTACTAGATCTTCATAGACTACTGTATGTAGTATTGGATAGAATTTCTTTGATTTAGTTTTCTTGAAATAGTCATGCATTCGTGCTAGTATTTTTGCATTTATTTGAAGTTCTGAGACTAAAGCCTTCTTAATCTTCTTTTCTTCCAACTTGTGTTGAAACCATAATGTGATTAGGGCGACAAGCAGTGCCGAAAGAAAGCCTATGAAGTAAGAGATTACATCACTAAGCTCAATTTCCATGAGTATGACCCCAATCTCCAGACCTTATTTTACAGAATATTTTTTGAGGTAAAGGAAATTCTCATTAGCTTCTCTAATTAGTTCAGAAAGCTTTTTCATAAAATCCTCACCCTTCCTAACCAGCTCCTCTAAATTCGAGAACACTCTATCAAACTCTTCAATATACCTATCCCAAGCTCTAGAACGAGACGTTTGTTTAGCTTTACTCTTTAACGACTGTAATAGCTTTAGCAATTACCTCAGGGTTCCTCAGGATAGCACACTCAACAATGATTGGCTCAACATAGCCAAGAAGAAGCTCAGAAGCCTTAGCAGAGCCAAAGCTAAGACACACCAACACCATAACCACAAACCTCAACACCCTGCTCTACCCCATAACACTCATCGATGCAGGTCCTTGGCTGTGGTGGTTGTATTCACCATGGTTCAACCTAGCCGTTGCCGCAATCTTCGTGTTTTTCCTTATGTTTAGAAGGGCTTTAACTTGAGACGTAGGTCTTTTCGTGATATTGCGAGGTAGAAGCAATGAAATCTCCTAGAAAATAAAAACTACGCCGAGACCCAGAGCTCTAGAGATGGCTGTGGATAGAGCTAGGAAGGAGATGTTGTGTAGTAGATACTTATGCATATAGAGATGTTCTTCATCAGGAAGGAAAGAGCTAAAGCAAAGAGAAAGAGTGTTCTACGAGAATGCCCAGCCATAAATAAAGACAATAGCATCAAAGCAAGTATTAGATGTGAACCATGTACATGGACTACCTAACCTATGCATCAAAGAGCTATGTAGTGCCGATCTACGTCACCTACCTCAGTAGCTTCTACGAGTCAACGTAGCCACAAGCCTTCTCTACTTCCCTGTACCAGGAAGATGTACTTCACTATGTTCGGTAATGTCCCACAAAAGACGGGCCATGAACCACTTTATCTGCGTAGATCCTTAATGTTAACCTTCTTAACGAGTTTCTTAACCTCATTTAACTCAACATCACCTCTACTTATGTAGTTAAATAGATCCCTAAAGCTAGGGGAGTGTGATAAAAGCTTAACAACTTGATGTTTAAGTTTCCCGCATAATTTAACTCGCACCACACACAACATCATCAAGCCACAAATCTCAAATTCTCTACCTAGCCCAACTAGTTACAGCACGGAAGGAGGGCTCATAAACTACAGCCAGGCTGAGATACCTCCTAAATTCCTTTTAGCGCTCTTCTTAACGCTCTTACCCTCAACCAGCATATCTAGGACCCCTAAACAACCTACCCCTATGTACACAAACTACAGGCTAACTCAAACCACATAATACAGCAATAAGGCTATAAGTATCGATAAATTCTAAAACTAGAGAACCTAGCCGCTTACTACGAGACCTTAAATCGGTGTCCCACCGGATCACATAGTCTTGATACACTTCCTGTAAATTAGCCATTACTGCAGCAAGAATTTTCCATCAACATACAAACGTTGATATAGCTACTCAGATATAAACATCCGTTCCATACATCAGCAGATCGCGAGTACCCGAACCTCACTACCAATTAGTAGCTTTTTCTCGTAAGCCTCCATAGTATTATGTATCCACTCTGTCTTCGCTTTGCTAAGTACCTCAAGATATTTAATGCAGTCCTCCGGAAGTAGGGGTCAGCAACTGCTTTACTTAGGTAGAGCCTAGCTATGTGGGGTAGGGGTATTTTATAGGGGGCCTCAGCCACACCTTGCTCGATAGCTTTACATATATCTAATGCTATCTCTAAGGATTTCTCAACAGTGAATTCCCTAGCTATATCGATAACCTTACTAGAGAACCACTTTGTAATGGTGATGCAATCTAGCAACAGAACCATAAGCTCCTTATAGACAGCATGAGCTGCTGTAACAACAACTTCAGCATCTCTAGTAAGGCTCCTAGCTAAGACACCATACACTTCGATATCCTCCGAGTAGTCCTTAAGCAATTTCTGACCATCCATATACACAATCCAGGCAAAGGCAGGGTACGTATAGAGGTCAACAATGAATCCTCCCCTCCTAAGAGTTACCGTGTAGGGCTCAACAACATCAATCTTAAACCCTATCGATTTAAGCTTAGCTACTGCCTTAGGGATGTCACCTACATGAAT
>QMWW01000138.1 GCA_003661825.1 Thermoprotei archaeon | reverse complement strand
ACCCGATATAGCGCTGTTCATGTATCCTTTTAGGCTCTCTAAGTACGCGGAGATGTTAAACGATAATGCTCTGGTATTCCTTGATTCAACCCATGTATCGAGGTTTCCAGGGAAACAGGGCTGGAAGGTGTATAGACAGCCGTATACCGATATAGCTTATAGGGAAGTAGGGAGTGCACGCGTAGCTAACATGGTTGCACTAGGGCACGTAGTAGCTAGAACCAATCTGGTGAAGCCGGAACACGTTGAAGACACTATAGGGGACGTAGTTCCGAGTAAGTGGGTTGAAGCTAATATCAGGGCTTTCCGGATAGGATTAAGGCTTAGCTAGCCTGCATAGTCGTGGTCAAGGCCTCGATCCCCTGCATCTCCTAGCCCAGGTACTATGAAGAACTTATCGTTCAGGAACGGGTCGATTGCAACCGCTACGATCGGGATACTGCCTACTCTACTCGTTACGTACTCTATACCGTACTTGCTCGCTATGATAGCTAGTACTACGATATCCTGTCCTTCCCGCTCTCTCAGAAGCTCTATAACGCTGACTAGTGTTTTACCCGTTGCAAGCATGGGATCCCCTACTAAGATGGTATAGGGAGATAGATCTTCTGGCAGCCTCTCGTAGTAGATCTCTACTTTGACGTCATCCTCGGATTCTATTCTACGCGCTGCTACAAGGCCTAAGCCAGCCCATGGAAGAGCTTCCCATATCCCCTGGATCATGGGTATGGATGCACCGAGTATACCAACTATTAGTAGAGGCTTACAAGGCTTTACGCCGCTAGTCTTAGACAACGGTGTTTCGATGAAGACGCTCTTCCACTTAAAGAATCTCGAAGCTTCGTAGCCCAGTATGAATCCGAGCTTCTTAACGTACTCTCTAAATGTTTTCGGCTTAGTGTTCCTATCTCTTAGAATAGAGAGGTAGTACTTAGCGAGCTCGTTATCGACTAGGTAGACACTGGTGCGCTCCATTAGAGAGCCCAGATTAGAAGTAGATTGTTTCAGGGGATTTAAAGCTTAACCGGGAGGTTCTCAGCCCAGATCTTGCACGTACCTTCAACGCTCACCATACAGGGACCGTATGGATTGCTAGGCGTACATCGCTTCATGAAGAGAGGGCATTCAGTAGGTTTAGCTAATCCAAGCGTAACTTCGGAGCACTTACAGCCTGGTAGCTTGTCTTCAAGGGGTCTATCCTTAACCCCTATTTGGTCGAAGAAGTCGTATCTACTGTAGTCCTTTGTGTGTACTGCTCCACTCCTAGGTACCATTCCTATGCCTCTCCAGTAAGCATCCACTACTCGATACACCTTCCACATAGTTCTCTTAGCTTCTAGGTTACCACACATCCTAGCTACGCGTTTATACTCATTCACCAAGCTAGGCCTCCCCTCATACAGCATTTTGAGTATGTGGAGTATAGCTAGAAGTACGTCCACAGGTTCAAACCCGGCTACAACAGTTGGTATGCCGTAGATCTTTGGCAGAAAGATCCACGAATAAGCGCCTATAACCGTTGATACATGGCCCGGCGCTATTACGCCGTGAAGCTCGGCTTCAGGCTTTTCTTCGAGCAGATACCTCATGATCGGGGGAGTAAGCCTATAAGCAGGTAGTATGAGGAGATTATCTGGCACTATACCGCTGCTGAGGGGATAGGCTGTAGACGGCATTGTTGTCTCAAAGCCTACGGCGAAAAATACGTGCTTCCTACCCGGGTTCTCGCGAGCTATTTTTACTGCATCGAGGAAGCTATATACAACCCTAGTATCTCCTCCACGGATTCTAGCATCGAATAAGCTACGTATACCCGTGGCTCTCGTACCAGGTAGTCTATAAGAGTCTCCATAGGAGAGAACGGTATAGCCTTCTACCGAGAGATCGATTAGAAGATCAACATAGTAACCCGGTGTTATACACACCGGGCACCCAGGTCCTGCTATAAGCTCTACGTTACTAGGCATTAAGCTCCTGATACCATAGTAGGTTATAGTCCATTCATGTGTTCCACAGAAGTTCATTATCTTGATAATACTAGGCCTCGAGATCCTAGAGGAGTACTCCTTAATCTTATCAACTACTATGCGGGCATCGGGGTTCTTTTCGTATAGCTCTTTGATCCTCTTCTCTACCCTTACATGATCAGGCACTCCGCGCACCCATGCTTTATTTTTTCAGCAAGTATTTTACACGGTTAAGGTCTCCATAAGTATCTATATCTAGGATCACACCAGGATAGGGAGTGTTAACTACTACTGTGCTCCACCAGTACTTCTTGACAACGCGTTTAAGCCCCATTGTCTCTTCTGAAACCTCTAGGAGCTCTGGGAATAAAGCTGAGCTAAAGAGTATTGGGTGACCTCTAATCCCCTGGTAGGCGGCTACGACTATAGGGGGTTTCTTCTCAATATACGTCTCTATAAGCATGTTGTAGGCTTCGGGCGGGATCCACGCACAGTCTCCAGGCGTGAAGATTATTGCTCTAGTTCTCGAACCGTACTTCTCGTACACGTATTCAACGCCTCTCTTCACACTAGTACTCATTCCTCTAGCATAGCTAGGATTGTATACCTCTTCGAATCTACCTGAGAGATCGCTTAGAGCTCTAATAACGAGATCGCGATCGTGTCCAGTGACTACTACGACTCTATCAACGGAGCTAGCTAAAGCGCTGTGTACGGTCCAGTACACTATTGGTTTATCTTCCCATAGGTACAAGAGCTTGTTACCTGGGAACCTAGTACTCATACCTGCTGCTAAAACTACTGATATGAACAATTATTTGTCCTCGTGTCCTACCTTAGGAGAGAGCTATATAGAGCGCTCTACTCGCCTCCCTCTTCTACATCTTTTTCTGAAGCCTTTCCTCCACTACTCGAGCTAGAGCTACTGCTGGATTCTCTAAGGACTATTTGTTCCGAGTAAGCCTCTGTAGTTGTTTCAACTCCTTTCTCAGCTCTTTCGAGATCCTCTAGTGCACGTTTATATGTTCTGAGAGGATCTATGTAGTAGTTGAATATTATCCTTGACACATCCCATACATCGACTATGTTTCTATAGAGCATCCAGTTGATCACCGTAGCCTTCCTGTATATTTCTTCAATGACGTCCTCTAGATCCCATCCACGCTTCTCAGCTATATCCTTTAGGTGAACGCTGTTGCTGAAGTCTATCTTATACGAATCTGTTTTTGGATCCCAAGCCGCTATAGTAGTATACTTGTCGGCATCAACTACTTCCTGTATGGTTGTTAAGCGCCTTCTAACCTTAACTAAACCCTTCTCAACACGCGTGATAACCCTGCTAATGTGTATAAACATGTTCATTAGCTTCATGTAGGTTGGTGGAATATTCATGGGAGGGCTTGTAAGCCTCTTAATAGCATAGTCCAGAGTCTCGGCATGGATGGTTGAGAGGCCTCCATGGCCTGTAGCGAGGGCTTGGAATAGCACAAAGGCTTCTTCTCCACGAACCTCTCCTACAATTATATAGTCGGGCCTATACCTGAGGCTTAGCTTTACTAGGTCGAAGAGACCAATAGTTGTACCCGATTCTCTCATACCTACTAGGTATGCTTCACGGGTATTTAGCTGAACCCAGTTGTTATGCGGTAGGTTGAGCTCTGGTGTATCTTCTACAGTAACGATCTTCATACCCGGCTTAATGAAGAGAGATATGACGTTTAGAAGCGTGGTCTTCCCAGCACCAGTACCCCCGGCTATCATAGCTGTCTTCATGTGTTCTATCATGGTCCAGAGATAAGCTGCTACTAAGCTGTTTAAAGTACCAGATCTTATAAGCTCTATAACGCTGAACGGCTT
>QMWW01000137.1 GCA_003661825.1 Thermoprotei archaeon | reverse complement strand
ACGTACCCCAGAGTAAGCACCAAACCTCTAAGCGCTTTAGATATTTGTAAGTGCTTGACTTAATTATTATATGTAAGCACACCTATCGGTGGCTTCCAATTGGTAGTAATCAAGTGGTTTGGTCAAGCATGCGTAGCTATCCGTAGAAGCGATGGCTACACAATAGTTATAGACCCCCATGCTGGCGGCGACATTGGGCTAGAAAAACCCGATGTAAAAGCTGATCTCGTGCTGGTTACCCACGAGCACTTCGACCACAACGCAGTCGACACCGTATCACATAGCAACACTCGAATCCTCCGCGTATTCCGCGGCGAGACCAAGATCAATGGCATCACTATACGCGGCTATAAGACTTTCCACGACAAGTTTGGAGGTAGGAGGAGGGGAGAGAACACTGTATATGTTGTCGAAGTAGAGGGCTATAAGCTAGCTCACCTAGGGGATCTAGGGCATATACCCGGAGCAGACGTAATGGATGCCATTAAAGGAGTAGATCTACTAATGATCCCTGTAGGTGGCACATATACAATATATCCCGATGAAGCATGGAGAATAGTTGAGGAAACGAAGCCTGTCAACGTTCTTCCAATACACTACTGGGTTAGAGGATTAAAGCTCCCGCTTCAACCCATAGACGATTTCTTAGTACACGTAAAGAAGTACAGAATTGCTAGACTAGATACAAGCGAGTTCGAACTAGGTAATTACCAGAACTCCGTCATAGTGCTTAGGCTTAAATAGGTAGTTTTTTACGCTCTATATCCATACCTAGCTAGCTGGTGATGAATTAGGTTCACCTGAACGCACTTAGATGAAGAGGGATCAACCGGCTGAACTACAGTTTTTCGTTTAGAGGCTTCTTTAAGTACCTCATGGCGTGGTAGTTTCGAATATGGTGTATTAGGTCTTCCGGCGTGAAGAAGAACATGTAGCTAGGCTTGTAGTCTGTCCTGCTACTCTGCTCTAAGCAGGTCTTTGCGGCATTTACGCATATAGGGCAGGCTATCATTTTCGTTATCCTATCTCTACAAGTATGTATTACTATACCGTACGACTCGATCTTTACTTTCTCCCAGCGAGGCTCCCAGGTAAACGCCATGTTGAAGACACCAAGCTAGTTGTTACCGTAGCATGCATCTATGGATAGAAGCTTGTTTTGTTTAAAAAGAATTAGTAGGCAGAAATGTAGTAATGCCTCATAGCAGTCCACCGCCCCACCGCTTCATTAAAAACACCTTTTACTACTAAATCACTGTACTTACCCCAAGTGTTTTGGCACGATGCTAAATCGAGCCATATATCCTGGTTTGTTTGTTTAGCGTTTTCTCTATATGACAGCTCCGCTATTAACCGCATTAACCAGCTAAAACACACTATAAAAATCGCTGTAAGACCTTGACTAATCCAACCCAACGATGTGGGCGGTGAACCGCTCGGCGGTTTATACATCTGATTAAACCTATTTATATACTTTTGGTCTTTAGATAAATCCGAAGAAGAAATCTATACTGAGTACTATCTGAGTCTAACTAATCTATTATTACTGCTTCACAAAACCCATCCTTGCCATCGCTAATTACCACTACTTCTCTAGCTCTAGGCTTAACGAGGGGCTTACCTATTCTATCGAGAATAGCCTCTATAAGCTCTCTATGGGTTGGAGCTCTCCCTATAAACATGGTCTTGCCGTTAATCTCTATTTTAGGGAGATCCAGTATCTCCGTACCTAGAGGATCCGTTACCCAGAGATGAATAGGTTCTATTTCAACCCAAACACCGTACTCGTCGAGCATTTCCTCGGCGACATGCCATGCAGTATTAATAGCTTTTTCGCTCTCTTCGCTGAAATCTAGGTATATCCTTACCTGTACCTTGTCGCCCTCATACTCCTCCATACTCTTTCCTCCTCTCACAGTGTTTACTCTATTGAGAGAATAGAGCTGGAAGAGCTTAAATAGAGGGTGGCCAATGGATACCTCAGAGCCGCTCGCATACACTTAGTTCTTCTCCTTCTTAGCTGGATGGATGGCTTCTTTTGGCGCTTTCTCGAAGACTTCTAGGTACTTGCGCAGAACTCTAGGTATAACTATGGTTCCATCCTCTTCCTGGCAGTTCTCGAGTATAGCCGTAATAGTCCTTGTGCTAGCGATCGCTGTTGAATTGAGCGTATGAATATATTCTTTAACCATCCCCTTCCTCCTAACGAGCCTTATCTTAAGCCTATATGCTTGCCAATCAGTGGTGTTGCTACAGCTGACCATTTCTCTATACCTACCTTGAGCCGGCATCCATACTTCGAGATCGTACTTCTTAGCGGCCGGAGCCCCTAGATCGCCGCTAGCTATGTTAACTACTCTGTAGGGTAGCTCTAAGCCTTGGAACAGGTACTCGGCGTTTCTGATCAACTCCTCCATTATATCCCAGCTCTCCTCCGGCTTTGCGAATACGTACTGCTCTACTTTGTGGAACTGGTGTACGCGGAATACGCCTTTGAGGTCTCGGCTCCCAGCTCCAGCTTCTCTTCGGAAGCAAGGGCTTATACCAGCGTACTTAAGAGGTAGTATCTCCTCTGGTAAGTCCTCGCTTACGTGCAGTGCTGCTAGGGAGTGTTCAGCCGTAGCTATTAGGTACAGGTCTTCTCCCTCGATCTTGTATATTGCGTCTTTAAACGTATCTAAGTCTATTACTCCCGTCATTATGTTGTACCTCAGCATGTAGGGCGGTAGAACCAGAGTGTATCCCCTACTAGTTAGGTAGTCTATTGCATAGGCTAGTAGAGCCATATCAAGGAATACTATGTCGTTAAACAAGTAGTAGAATCTACTCCCAGCTACTTGTCCAGCTTTAAACGTATCGCCTAGTCTCAAAACGTTCTCCAGGATATCGGCGTGTCCTATAGGCCTCCAGTCAATTACCTCATAGTCTACTCTGAAGCCGTACCTCTCTGTCTGTTCTTTAAAGCTTTCAATATGGCCTATCCATACGCGGGGCTTACCCCAGAACCTGATCGGTACGTTGTACGAGTCATCAGGCCCTATGGGTACAGATTCATGGACTATATTGGGTAGAGATAGTAGGAGTTTTTCGCGTTTCTCCTCGACTTCTCTCAGCTTTTTCTCTAGTGCTTCAAGCTCCTTTAGCAGATTACGGGCTTCTACGATCTTTTTCTCTTTCTCCTCGCCTTTTAGCTTAGGGATTTCTCTACTGATAACGTTGTGTCTATGCCTCATTTCCTGTATAGTCGTGAGTAGCTTTCTCCACTCAAGGTCTACGCTACGGGCCTTGTCTACTATGTTTGGATCCATGAACCTCTTCTTCACATGCTCTTTTAGAGTCTCCGGATCCTCGCGTAGCAGTTTAAGTATAGACCATGCCAATACCTTACACCAAAAGAGCTGGAACACCAGGTATTAAGTGAAACAATGTTATGAGGTTATAATACTATCTATTCGTGGAACCAGGTCTCTACTGCTCCTGCCCTCTATACATAGACCTATAGGCTTCAACTACGTCATATCCATACTTTTCCTTGAACATCCTTCTCCCCTTTTCAGTCATTCTCTCGGGCGTCCAGGGAGGGTCGTAGACTAGCTCGATCTCTGCTTCAACGCCGAGTTTAGACTTCAGCTCTTCCGTGATCATGTATGGAATGACATTAGCTAGTGGACACATAGGTGTTGTGAGTGTCATCTTTATCTTGACCTTGTTGCCTACGACTTCGATCCCATAGATCATTCCTAGGTTATAGATGTCTATCCCTATCTCTGGATCCACTATTGTCTCCAGTACGGATATGACTTTCTTGACTAGCTCTTCTCTTGACAATTTTCCACCTCATCCAACCATAGAACTGTTATAATATAAGATAAGTGT
>QMWW01000136.1 GCA_003661825.1 Thermoprotei archaeon | reverse complement strand
GTTCTAGCGGCCGCTCCACCCATACTCTGCCTATCCCGGTAAATCTTTACTAGTGCTTCTCCAGCCTTAAACTCTCTAACTAATCCTTCCTCTGCAACCATTTTTAGACCTCTTCACAATCTCATGCGATACTTAACTTGATGTATGAATATATTTCTCTTTAATTATAGGAGGGTGATCGGGTTTTCAAGTGCGTTAAAGTCTGATTTCTGGACGTATTAATCCCTTAGTATATTAAGCCTTTTCAGTTTTTGTGAACTATATTACTGAATACTTACGAGATTCTATCTCGGAACATCAGATTTAGGCTAGCTAACCTTGATACTAATTAACTATAATGAAAATGTGCATAATCCATCTTAAAACGTAATGTTATGATATAATTTTAGAGTTTAGACATGATGTTAGGTAGTAGAATCTTTTAAATTAAAGGCTTAAAAATTGATTTCTGAAGATAAAGATTACCGGAGAAATACAGTTTACGTTAAGGTAAATTTGAATTTTTCGTGAAGTTTAGGGACATCTGATATTAATCTTTTAGTGTAGGGATGTTGAGGAGAAAAGAGAATCTGTTCTACGGGGCCATTTTCAACTATTCTCCCGCGATACATAACTAGAACTCTATCGCTTATATAGAATGCTTGGCTTATGTCATGGGTTATGAAGATTATTGACTTATCCGCTTTCTTGCTCAGCTCCTTAAATATATTAAGAAGGATTACCCTCATAGAGGCGTCTACCATGCTTGTAGGTTCATCCGCTATAATCACTTCTGGATCTATTATTAGACATCGAGCTAATAGGAGTCTCTGCATCTGCCCGCCGCTAAGTTCAAAGGGATGTTTCCCGAGGACCTCTTTAGGGTTTAAACCTATTTTCTCTAGGGCTTCATGTACTTTTTTATCTTTCTCCCCCTCGGATACTTTATCGGGGAAAAGTTTGAAGACGTTTTTAAGAGTTCTTTCTACTTTGTAGAAAGAGTTGAAAGAAGCGTAAGGATCTTGGAATATTGCTTGAACCTTTCTCCAGTAGGCTTTATCGGATATCTCCCATATATCCGTGTCTTCATAGTATATACGTCCGGATGTAGGTTTTAATAATTTCAATATGAGACGAGCTATCGTTGTTTTGCCGCTTCCACTTTCACCTATAAGCGATAATACTTCACCTTTCTTAAGGAAGAAGCTCACATCATTTACGGCTATTATCTTCTCGCCCTTACCTAGGAAACCTGTCTTGAATATCTTGGTAAGGTTTTCCACTCTAAGTAAAGCTTCTTCCTTCATATTCATCCTATCCTAGGTGAAGCCAGCAAGAAACAAATCTACCTTTTTTAGCCTCTCTGAGGGGAGGTTCTTTCTCTTTGCACAGAGGCATGGCGTAGCGGCATCTGGGATGAAAACGGCATCCAGAGGGAGGATTCAGTAGATTCGGAGGAGCTCCAGGTATGCCCTTAAGTGTTTTCTTCCTAATTGAAGGTATTAGCGGTATTACAGATTCCATAAGTTTCTCAGTATAGGGGTGTAAAGGCCTATTTATTACATCTTCTGTATCTGAAATCTCCAAAATTTTACCCGCATACATTATACACATTTTATCACAAATCTGACGTAAAGTAGCGATATCATGAGATATGAAAATCAATGTTTTAACTATATTTCTTTTTATGAGCATATAAAGAAGCTCTAGTAGAAGTTTTTGAGTTGAAACATCTAAAGCTGATGTAGGTTCATCCGCTATTAAGAAAGATGGATTTAGCAGCGTCGATATTGCTATGATGGCTCTTTGCTTCATACCTCCGCTAAGCTCTATCGGATACATATCCAAAGCCACAGGATCTAATCCTATCTCATCAAACCTCTTTTTAGCCATATCCAAGATCTCACTTTTTGAAGGCGGCGTCGAATACTTCTCCCTAACGACATCAAATACTACATCTTTGATCTTCTTAGTAGGGTTTAAGGCGTTCATAGAGGCTTGAGGTATCATCGTTACGACTTTACCCCATAGAATCTTCTTTCTCTCATTCCATGAGAGTTTGTATACGTCGATGTCATCTATGATAGACTTGCCTTTGACCAGTCTAAGAGGAGGTTTAGTTAATCCCATTATAAGCTTAGCTAAGGTTGACTTACCGCATCCGGATTCGCCGGCTACTCCGAGCATCTCGCCTTCATAGGCATATAGGCTACAGTCGTCTACGGCTTTAAGGAAGCTTGAGCCTAGGTCATAACCACCTTCAATATGACGAGCTTCAAGAACTAAACTCATCTTCAACGCATCCTTCTCAACCTTGGATTATAAATTTCGTCTAAGCCATTATTTATGAGGAGAAAGGATACTGCTATCAGGGTTATAATCAACCCGGGGGGGATGAACCACCACCAAGTTCCTATTCTAGGCGCTTCCCATACTATAGTCCACCGGAGCATCATACCTAAGGTTATCAGGGCAGTAGGACCTAAACCAATAGCGCTTAAACCCGCCTCACTCAGAATAGCGCCAGCCATTTGAAGAGTGAAACACATTACTATATAGGACAGCATATTAGGCAGTATCTCGAATACTATAATCTCATATTTAGGTAGACCGGAGATTTTAGCTAGATCTACGAATTCCCTAGTTTTAAGACTGTATACTTGAGCTCTTATAGCTCTAGCTGTCCAAGGCCAGGCAGTAACTCCTATGATTAGAACCATCATAAGTTCACTTCTTATCCTAATGTAAGACGCAATAACTATGAGGAGAGCTAAGGTAGGTATTACGAGGAATGTATTCGTTATAAGATTTAGGAGATCATCCAGCATCCCTCCGAAGTATCCCGCCGCAGCACCTACTACTATACCTATGAGCGTAGCTATAAGACCTGCTAGAATACCTATTCTAAACGAATTATAAGTTCCATGAATTAGTTGCGCTAAAACATCCCTGCCAAAAACGTCCGTGCCTAATGGATTCGTAGAAGATGGAGGTTGCAGATCTCTGAAAATTATGGCTTTAGGATCTATAGGATAGAGTAGCATACCTAGGGTGCAGAAGGCTATTATAGCTACTAACATCGTGACCCCGATCAGTAGCTTTTTATACCTTACTATGAGTTTACCAGCATTTACTATTCTCTCAGTCATCATCTCTCCCTTGTATAAGCAGCTTTAATCCTGGGGTCTATGTAAGCGTAGAGTATATCCATTAAGAAGTTCATCGATAGGACAGATATTATGAGTACCGTGAATGCCCCTTCGATTAAGGGGTAATCTGCATTCAAGATAGCTTGATATATTATGTAGCCTATGCCTGGGTAGCCGAATACTGTTTCAGTTACTATTTGACCGCTTACAGTTCTTCCTAAATGTATTGCGAGACCTGTGATCTGGGGCAGTATAGCATTTCTGAACGCGTATCGGATAAGCTTTCTATCGCTTAAACCGATAGATTCACTGTAATCCATATAATCGGAGTTTAGCTCGTATATGGTCATGGTTCTCATACCTATGGCCTGTCCACCTAAGGCTATAAGCACAAGGGACAGAAACGGTAAAGTGTAATGTTGGAGAAAATCTACAAAGAAACTCCACGTAAACGTCGGTACCGCGCCTACGCTGTATGCTCCTGCGGCTGGAAACAATCTAAACTTGATAGATAAAGCGTATATAAGAACTAGGGCAAACCAATAGTAGGGCATTTGAGATAAGAACAAGAAGATAGAATACACGATGTTATCGGTCTTCCCGCCTTTATAGGCCGCGTAGGCTCCCAACAAGTTACCTATTATCCACGCCGTTATAGTCGCTGGAATCAGTAAGATTAGGCTCCAAGGTAGGGCTCTTAAGACGACGTTCAGAACAGTTTCTGGCTGAAACTTTATCGACATGCCCATATCTCCCGTAAATATCC
>QMWW01000135.1 GCA_003661825.1 Thermoprotei archaeon | reverse complement strand
CCGTTACTATACAGAGCCTTATACCTGTTCTACGTAGTTCACTGATAATGAACTCCTCTACAACTGTATCGGCTTTCCTTGTAGTATCTCCACTAGCACCTACTCCGGTTATTCTGCCTATGCTTGGATCATCTACGAGATCTCTTAGAAGACCAGCGGCTTCTCCTACTATTCTGGTTATCTCTTTCAACAGCTCCATTTTCCCGCCCCCTTTCCTAGCTAAGCAGTGTTCTCAAGTATATATTTCGAGTTTATTTTGAAGTAAATGTTTAATTAATGAGCGGTAGCCTTCAACGAACTTTATGAACCTCGTAGTGTACATAGAACTAGCATTCTCTGGACTAAGCTGCTATTAACGCGAAAAATACTCCTTAATGTGTTTATAGCCTCTATTTGATGTCATGAGATGCGGATTTGTTAACCTTAATGTTTAATGTGGTCTCGGCTATACCATTACTATACCTCGTTATACGGCGGAGGCTATCGAAGATCATCGTTAGCAGGATTTTCTCGCTACTCTTTATATCTCCTGGCAGTATTTTTTCTTTGAGAGTTTCCTCAAGAAGCCCTATTATAACCCTAGCCGTTTCTATCACTTCTTCTGAGATGTGTCTGCTTAATTTATAGAAACCTTCCATGGCTCTGTTGAATAAGCTGTTTATCTTCACACCTATTTCATAGACCTCGTTACACAGTACACAGGGGTCTTCGCGGTAGAATGTACGCCTAGCGATGTTTACTGTATGGTCCGCTATTCGTTCAAGGTTTCTCGCTATTATTCTGTAGTTTAGGATCTCCACGGAGTTCGTAACTCCTAGTTCATGCATAACCTGGATATCGAGAAGAGCTTGTGACAGCTGTCTTATGATCATGAAGTGAAACCTATCAGCTTCATCGTCTCTCTGAATAACAGTCTCAGCTAGCTCCCGGTCATTGTTTTTAAACGCTTCTAGAGAATCCCTTAGCATATTATTTACTATTAAGTGGAGACGCCTGATAGCATGTATAAGGGGTAGCTCCTTGATACTTAGAAGTATCCGGAACGATATACTGTTAGATGTTTCATCTACAACCTCTATTCCAGCCAATTTTATCCTAGCTCTGTTTTTGATCTCGTTTATGCGTTTAGCCAGGTTAGGTATTGTTTGGTCAAAAGTTATTACGACATTATTGTATCCCGAGAGATACATTCCTACTAATACTCTAAAGATCTGCTCGTTATCGATGGGTTTATGAACTCTAATTTCTCCCTTAAGGTGTTTAACCCCCTTCTCTAGCGGCGTTATAATGAGTTTGTCTTTGTATTCGTATATATAGACGTAATCCCCTGATCTTAAACCCACAGTATCGATCCAATCCTTTGGTAGCGTTACTATATAGGAGGAGGTCCCAGTCCTCTGTATCTTTCTCCTTTCCAACATACCTCCCCCCACTAGTAAGCCTAGACATGTACAAGTATATATTATTGTTATTTATAAAGATTTGTTCCTTAAGTATATAGCTCTAAGCGAAAATCCTTGGCAACTTAGCGTAATTCAGCATGAAGGGCTTCTCTGGTAAGATTGATAAACCACCACTCATATCATTATAATATGGTGCCCCGGAGCCTGCGCAACACCCCCGTGTCGCCCGGGGGAGTATGAGCGTAGGACGGGTCACTCCCGGCTCAACTCTTCTTAAAACATCCTAGAACAAGGGAGTAGAACTAGTTTAAGCGATAAAGCCAAAAACTCCATGTATTCTCTCCATCGAAACAGTCTAATGTTTAAGCGAGAAATATTTACCTCGGCTTTTTGCCTTTATATAGCCTCTCTTATCGTCTACGTGGTCTAGCTCGTTGATCTCTCTTATTAGCTCGGATTCATCGATATCGGGGGAGAGCTTTTTCCCCCTAAAGTACTCTTCTAGTATCTCAAGCGGTACATTATCAAGCCTGCCGTATAGGTCGGTGTAGCCTCTATTTCTCAGCCAGTTAATGAGGTCTTCGTCTAATCCAGCGTTGATGATCACGCGTAGAAGCTCGTGTTTTCTGTTAGAACTGTCCATGCGTAGTCCCTTAGAGGAGTGTATTCGGAATGCAACACTATATACATATTTGTGCTCTGGGCTATTTATCTCTTTGTTAGGATAGTAGTCTGTCCTAGTAGCTTATCCTGTACCTGAGTACTCCTGCTACCCCGTTGAATGTTTTAATAAACCACTGGTTTTCGGGTAATTCAGAGCTAAGGACAACAGTTTTTGCCCCATGCTTCCTAGCTTTTTCTAACCATTTATCTACATCATCTCGTTCTTCGCTGACAATTAGTGTTTCAACAGCTCCTAGTTTTAGAGCTTCCTCTACCTCGTTTTCGCCATAGACTATTAATCCATCATCCTTAGCCAGGTGCAACTTAAAGTCTTCAAGCGCCTTAACAGATTCTACGTACTCTTGTTCTTTTAGAATATCTGAAGCTTTCATAACCATTTCTCTAAGACCAGCTTCTCCTTGATACGCGACATCTATTAGCCTTGGCAGAACTATTTTCTTTAGCCTATAGTCAAGATACTCTCCATCGAGAAAATCTAGCTTACTATAAGCCGGCCCACCTACTAGTATCGCTTTAAGCTTTCCATCTCTATACAGCTGCAAAAAGACTTTGTTAGCATGTTCTCCTACACGCTTATAGAACTCATCTACTAGTTGCTCAATAATACGGTCGAATCTTCTTTGGCTCTGTCCTCCCCTGTGGTGCTTACCTGGAACATATCCTTCTAATTCTTCAACTACCTCTAATCTATTTCCTTTGAGTAAACCTATAGTTGCAGCATCACGTTCTATTATTAAAAGCCCTACTATGTTAGACTGAGTAATCATTTCCTCCAAAAACTCTGTATGGAAGTGCTTATCGGTTCTGTAGAAGTACACCCGGACAGGCTCCGGTGGTATCAGCATTATGCATAGAAAATCTCCTGTGGATACGTTCTCGCCTGAGAAGATTACGAGCCCGTTCTCGGGGATCTTGGAAACTTTCGATAACCTATCAATGGCCGAGGTTAACGCTCTTTGGACAGCGGATCTGGTGCGCTTGAGCTTTATGTTATCGGTTATAGCGAGCTCCTGTCTTAATAAATTAAGTACATCGCTAACTGGTCTTCCAGGCGGTATGTAGAGGCTTAATAGTATTGTTGCAGGGGCTTTCCATTTCTTCAATGCTTTTATTAGCTCGCGTAAGCGCTGCTTATCTATTCTTAGAGACTCTAGATCCTTCTCGCTATAGCTAAAAACCCATCCCTCAGCACCTAGCAGTCTTCACGGTTAATATTCACGTACCGGCATTTCTCTAGTGTATAAACGATGCATACTTTATATACTTTTGGTCTAGGATAGCTTTTTAGCGTTATAGAATATGTACTGCGATGTGATCAGAGATCTGCGGGCTAAGCGGTATGTCAGCTAAGAAGTTGAGTAAAAAAGCGATCATACTAACGCTAGTCATAGTAACGCTAGTTATATTAGTATACTCTATAGTAACGGTATCGTATCACGTTATTCTTCAGGCTAACCCACTAGCTATAGCTATAGCATTATCAGCTTATTTCCTATCGTGGTTAGTGTCCGCGATAAGACTTATGGTTTTGCACAGAATTCTCGATGGATCTAACTCTCTCCTTTCCATCAGAGACTATTTTTATGCTAGGCTACTAGGAGGCCTAGTAGCCTATTTAACTCCCTCAGCAATAGGGGGTGAACCCGTAAGAGCATATTATATAAGCGTGAAAGTAGGGCAGAGGTTTCCAAGGTATTTTGCTCTAGCCCTCTACGAAGTTTTCTATGACGTAGTAGTAGTTGGCGTTATAGCATTAGTACTAGCTATCTATATTTTTCCTCTTTCCCTTCCAGTTGTCCTAGTCAGCGCAT
>QMWW01000134.1 GCA_003661825.1 Thermoprotei archaeon | reverse complement strand
TGGAGAAACTAGAAAGAGCAACAGGAGGAAGAATAATCAGTAGCGTTAGAGACCTGAAGCCGGAAGACCTAGGAGAAGCAGAACTAGTAGAGGAGAGAAAAGTGGGAAGCGATAAAATGGTATTCATAGAGGGATGCAAGGACCCCAAAGCAGTAACTATCCTAGTACGTGGAGCCAACGACATGATCCTAGATGAAGTAGAGCGTTCTATAAAAGACTCGTTGAACGTGTTAAGAAACGTGATGCGAGTACCCAAGGTAGTACCTGGCGGTGGCGCGGTTGAAGTAGAGCTGGCTATGAGGCTTAGAGAGTACGCGGCAAAGATTGGAGGCAAGGAGCAGCTAGCTATAGAGGCATTTGCTAACGCTCTAGAAGAGATACCGATGATCCTAGCAGAAACCGCTGGCTTAGATCCCCTAGAGGCCCTGATGAGGCTTAGACAGCTGCACAGCGAGGGCAAGATAAGCGCTGGTATCAACGTTATCAACGGTAAGGTAGAAGAGGATATAACCAAGATAAACGTAGTCGATCCCGTACTCGTCGTAACTAACATCATTAAGAGCGGTACAGAAGCCGCTACGACTATAATAAAGATAGACGACATAATCTCGGCTAGTCCTCTAAAGAAGGAGAAGGAGAAAGAGAAAGGTAAAACCGGTACCGAGGAGTTTCAGTACTAGGGTTATAAGGCCGCAAAGCTAAATAACTAAGTTTTTTAATCCATACTAAATATCTCCATTTATCATCTATTAGGAGATGATATAGATTGAGCAGTGATTTTGTACGTAGCATATGGTACAAGAAGCTTACACGCTTCGAACTAGCACGCATAGTAGGTGCTCGTGCTCTCCAGTTGTCTTTGGGTGCCCCACCACTGATCGATCCCAGTGAAGCCCCTGCCAAAGACCCAATAGCCGTAGCTATACTAGAGTTATTAAGAGGGGTTTTACCGATTACAGTTAAGAGAGTGAAACCTGATGGAGAATACGAGCTACTACCCGTCTCAGGAGTGCTATCCCCCGATAATAAGCGATACCTTGAGACTACTCTTAAGAGCTGGACGCTCAGTACTTCGGGTTGGAGTCTATAAGCATGGCTTAGGAAAAGTATATGACCTCGTTTTAGACGCTCCCCTCGGTGAAGAAGTATTTAACAGCCTCTATAAACAGCTAGTTGAGAAGTACCGATATTTTCCGTTACAACTTAGTAGTGGTAACCCAGTGCTACGCCTAGTCCCTATTAGAGGGAGGGGTTGGAAGCAGCTTAAGCTAGTACTGTTAATAGCTACTATAGCGACTGTACTTCTCACTGGTTACAGTATATCCGAGGGATTCTACAGCACGCTTGGTATGGAGTCGGATCTACTCACTACTCTAGAGCTCAGCATAGTGTACACAGGAGCATTTCTAGTAGCACTTGGTATACACGAGTACGGACATATCGCGGTATCGCGTGGATCAGGAGTTGTTATAGAAGGTCCTTACTTTATTCCGGCGCCGCCTATACAGCTGGGCTTCATAGGAACGCTAGGCGCTGTTATCAATATGAAGACTCTTCCCCCATCTAAGAAAGCCCTAGCTAGACTAGGGCTCGCTGGGCCTCTTGCCGGCTACGTTATCGCACTCGCTATAGGGGTTATAGGCGTCTTTCTTTCACCAATAATAGAGCTGAGCGAAGTCTATCAGCTCGTGAGTGAGGGTAGAGTCGTAGAACTAGACATCCTACCGGTCACTGTCTATATCCTTATAGCTCTACGCGGCGTTCCACCGGGGTACACTATCCTGCTCCATCCCCTCTTTTTCGCATCCTTCATAGTGCTAATCGTTACGTTCCTAAACCTAATGCCTATAGGGCAACTAGATGGAGGCCATGTCCTTAGATCATATGTATCGAGTAAAAAGTACGAGTACATAGGCTACTCTGTAATAACGGTTATGCTAGCGGCTGGTTTAGTCCTTAGAAGCGGCGCTGGACTATACTACTCCCTGCTAGCAGTTGTTCTCCTTATCCTAAAGCTAGTACTTGGATTAAAGCCTCACCCCGGCTCTGCTAACCAGTACTCTACAATGAGAGACTACAAGTACCTCATACTATACCTTGTCCTAGTGGCTTTAACGATCCCGATACCTGTAGTCTAGAAGTAGAGCAGAAAAGTAGTAGCAGTAGGTGGTAGTAATCGCTGCAAGGAGAATCGACGTATGGCTTCGACGCCATCCTCTTATCCGTGAGAGGATGGAGTCTAGGAGAGAACATAGAGAGTACTCGGCAAAACCGGTTACCAGTATATGGGGTCTTGAAGGAAAAGTAGTAGTTGTAGCCGAAAAACCTAAAGCAGCAGACAAAATCGCTAGAGCTCTTTCGAGGAGTGCAGTAAAGAAGAGAATGTACGGTATTCCATACTATGTAATAGTCCATAATGGTCTACAAATATACGTTGTCCCAGCTGCAGGCCATCTTTACGGCTTAGCTACGAGAAAAAGAGGTTATCCCGTCTTCGAGTATGAGTGGAGGCCTATCTACGAGGTAGATCCCGGCGCTAAGCACACTTACAGGTTTCTCCAGCTACTCGATGGAGTCTGTAGAAGAGCTGATTACTATGTAAACGCCTGCGACTACGATATAGAGGGCTCTGTTATAGGCTTCCTTATAGTAAAGTTCCACGGCAATATAAATAGGTGCTTTAGAGCCAAATTCTCGAGCTTAACGTACAACGAGCTGAGAGAATCTTTCAACAATCTATTAGGACTTGACTGGGAGATGGTTGAAGCCGGGCTTTGCAGACACGAGCTAGACTGGATCTGGGGGATCAACATTAGCAGAGCCCTTATGGATGCCGTAAAAACAGCGGCTGGCAAAAAGGTAGTACTAAGTGCGGGCCGCGTACAAACCCCTACGCTTAAGCACGTCGTAGAGAACGCTATTGAGAGATACCTATTCGTCCCTATACCCCAGTACTCTCTCCTAGTGGACATAGTTAAGGATAAGACTAGGGTACACTTAGAGTACAAAGGCCCCGTTATACAGAGCCGTACCTTAGCCGAAGAACTCGTAGCTTCTATCAAGGAAAAAGGTTACCTGGTTGTAGAGAGGTTTGTAGAGAGAAGCTACAGCTATAACCCACCACCAGCTTATAACCTAGGCGATCTGCAGAGCGAAGCCGCTAGAATATACGGATTCAGCCCCTACAAGACCCAGAGTATAGCTGAGAAGCTTTACTTAGATGCTCTTATCAGCTATCCAAGAACTAACAGCCAGAAGCTTCCACCAACTCTTGACTATAGAGGTATATTTGAGAAGTTGCGGAGAGTGCCGGGGTATAGAAGGCTCGTAGATTCTCTGCTACACGAAACAGGTGGGGTATTGAAGCCTGTACAAGGCGCTAAAGAAGATCCCGCTCATCCCGCTATCTATCCAACTGGTGTTATGCCTCAAGGTCTTTCCGAGGACGAGTGGAAGATATACGATTTAATAGTTAGGAGGTTCCTAGCCGCTTTCGCCTCCAAAGCCGTTGTCTTACATAGACTCGCAGTGTTTAAGCACCCGCTGAATAGTAGTCTTGTCTTTCAGGCTACGGGGCAGAGGGTTGCTGTTAGCGGGTGGTTCAAGTACTACCCGTTTCTAGCTCCAGAGGAGAAAGAGCTACCAGTATTTGCTAGGGGAGAGCGAGTCGTGGTTGTCGAAGCGAGGATCAAGAGAACTTACTCTAAACCCCCCGAGAAGATAACCAAGATTAAGCTGTTGAAGTGGATGGAGGAAGTAGGTATAGGGACGGAGGCAACGCGTGCTAGAATAATAGAGATCTTGTTTAAGCGGGGATACCTAAAGAGCGTTGCTGGTAAAGCAGAGGTAACAGACCTAGGCTTCGGCGTTGTCGAGGTTCTCGATGAGTACTTCCCAG
>QMWW01000133.1 GCA_003661825.1 Thermoprotei archaeon | reverse complement strand
TCCATATATCCACATGATGGTCTCTATCCCTAAGCCAACGCTATTCATCATGTGGTAGGGTAGAGGTGTGAGGACGTACTCGTTGCTTATCCTCAGACCTACTAAGCATATCAGCACTAAGCCTACGCTAGCTACTTTCTCTCTAAACCCTGCTATTCTCTGCTTATCCGGTACACCTATAGAGTAGTAATCTGCGGCCAGCGCTGCTCTCGCTGGAAGAAGCATTCGCGAGAGACTGTGCTCTATCCTATACAGTATCCTCTCGATCAGTAGTGTAGGCTGAGGTATGCTTGCGAGAGATAGCACGGCTAGCACTACGGTGATAGCCGATAAATATGCTATACCGGATACAACTGCTTTGAACCCGATTTGAGATAAAAGCGCTAGCACTAAGCCCTCGATTAGAAGCGTGGTTTGAACTAGTCTGCGGTTAACTCTGCTCCACTTATAGCTCTCGTAGTTCTCTAGTATAGATGTAAATACACTGACGCGTAGCGAGGAAGCAGCTACGGCGTGCGCCGAATATGCTATGTAGAGTAGCACCTTGTTGTGAGAAGCTAGCGAGTAGTACAGCGTAGACAGCGAAACTAGGATGAGCGCTAAAGATAGCGCTAAGTTCTTCTTAAACTCTCCTCGATCAGCTATACGCGTAGCTATTCGGACCGAGAAAATATAGGTTATCGTCCATACAGCGTTAAAGACTCCAAGCTCTACAACTGTGAATCTATAGATGCTTAAACCAGTTAGGTTCATAATTATATCTAGCACGTTTAGCAGAGCTAGGTAGCATGCTGTAGCAAAAAACCACAACGTCTTCTACACCACGTCTAGTCTCTGCTAAGACACTAATACAATTCCTGCTACCATATATAAACCGGGATTCGCGAATTAGACCACTGGGATAGACGGACATAGTAGCATAGGGTTCTAGAGGCTAGAAATATAAATATGGTGGGATCTTGCATAGTAAGGTATACACTATAGGATACGGTGGGCGATCCCTAGAAGACTTTATCCGCATATTGGAGTACTACGGTGTATTAAGAGTAGTTGATGTTAGAAGATGGAACAAAAGCATTAAACAGCCTGTTTTCTCCGGCGAGAACTTATCCCGCGTACTTCCAAAACATGGTATAGAGTACTACTGGATCCCGGAGCTTGGAGGTTATAGGAGGTTTGGAGTCGATGTTGAGGATCGCGGTATAGCTACGTGTTTTAAGTCCCAAGGATTTAGAGCATATGCTACGTTTATAACGGTGAGTACGGAGGCTAAGCGGTTTCTAAAAAAGCTTGTAAACCTAGCTGCTACTGCTCCAACTGTTATACTTTGCTGCGAGAAACACCCTTGGCGTTGCCATAGAAAGATTATATCAGACTACCTTGTAGCTAAAGGCTTTAAAGTACTACACATACTAGACGCGGGGAAGGAGGTTATACATAGGCTGCATAGGTGCGCCGTAGTAGTAGGAGGCGAGCTAAAGTATACCTAGAGACCACGCTCTATCAGCAAAAGGGCTTTCACCAGCTCTTCAGCAACCTACCCTTCCATCACTTTAGTCGTAGCGCTCCACCCTCTGAATTGATCCCAGAACTTGACATAGCGCTCTATGTTTTTCTCCCTTAAATATATGTGTGGCTCCTTGTCAACTACTCTGCCTATGAGCTTAGCTGGTATACCTAGCTTGTGTAAGTAGTCCAGTAGCGCGCTAGTGTAGCGTTGATCAACTACTAGTACAACGCCGTATTCCTCTCCACCGTTCAGGATGTACTTCCATAAACACTCTAAGTCCTTGCATACGCCGTCTAGCTCCCGGTAGTATTCGGGCTCTTCTACGAGCTCTATTCCACGACTCATGGCTCTCGACATCTCTATAAGCGTGTACCCTAATCCATCGCTTACATCCATTGAAGCATGTATTGCTCTGTAGTATAGTGAGATAGCTATAGCTGTCTCAACATAGACTCGCGGCTTCTTCGTAGCCTCTATAACCCAGTTTACTCTTGCTGATTCCTCTATGCCGTGGATGACGACGTAGCCCATAGCACCATATACTCCCGTAGCAATTACTTCGTCTCCCACTTTACCGCAGCATCTCCTAGGAGGCTTCTTTGCCGATGTGTAGCTTAGAACAGCTACATCGATCCAGGGAGATCTGGATTCGTTTAAGTCTCCTCCCAGTAGCCTTAATCTGTACTCTGTAGTGGCGTCACGTATACCTTCGAAGATCTCTATGAGGTTTTCAACGCTCGTAGTTGACGGCATTCCTAGTGATACAAGGAGGTCTCGGGGTACTCCACCTTTCGCTATATGGTCGCTTATAGCTCCTACAACTGCGCACCATCCAGCATCTCTAAGAGTTCTCCAGGGTAGCAGTATTTTCTCGAGGGAGTAGCCATCAATACTAAACAGTATGCGGGGCCCTCCTGGTAGAACGTCGCGTGCATCATCTGGTACTTCTAGGTACTCGTCCCAGCTGGGCTTAGCCACGTATCTGGCGATTACCTCCTCTATAACCTTTTTCTCCCCTAGCTCGCTCAGCTTCTTGCCTCTAACACTAGCTACTCTACTCTCCAAGGCATATCATCCTGTAGAAGCTATCTAAGAACCCTTTATCTGCCCCTAAGTATCTTAATACAGAGGCTTTTACCAGTACGGTAACCAGTACGGTATAAACTATTTTAATGAGATAAAATAGCTATTAAGGTAGGAACAGGCTAGTGGTTTCTGGGGGTATAGGGCTTTGAAACAGCCACTCATTGAGCACTACAGCTTCGGGCGGATAGTTGTAGGCGGCCGGGAGTACGGCCGGGACATAGTGATCACGCCTACTAGAATAGTAGATGGGTGGTGGCGGGCTGAAGGTCATCGCTTACAGCTTGAGGATGTGCGTGAATACCTAGATGTAGATGCCGATGTAGTCGTTATAGGTACTGGATATAATGGCTTTATGCGCGTTGAAAGAGAAGTTGTTGAAGAATTTGCAAAACGCGGTAGAGAGGTGTATGTAGATTATACGAAGGAAGCAGTTAAAGTCTACAACGAGCTCGTGGGTCTGGGTAAGAAGGTACTAGCGTTTTTCCACCTAACGTGCTAACTCAGTGTTCTCCACTAGACTATAGAGCTGTGTAGATATACTGTTACCTCTTCTCCTTTCTCGTATCCCTCGCTGTTCTCGTCTAATACGATATATCCATTGGTTCTGACAAGGCTTGATAGCACACCGCTTCCTCTAAGCATATACGGTTCTGCATAGTATCTTCCATGTTTTCTCCACACACTAACTCTGATGAAGCTCCTATAGCCTATGGTGTTGGGTACACGTCTTGCAAGCTTAGCCTTAACGCTGGGTTTAACGGGTGGCTCTAGTTCTAGCGAACGGTAGATCGCTGGGACGACTACGGCTTCTAGGGCTGTCCAAGCAGCAACTGGATAACCCGACAGCATAAAAACGGGTTTTTGGTCAACCACTGCTAAGCTAGTAGGCCTACCTGGCCTTATAGCTATACCGCGGAAAACGAATTCACCACTACTACTAACTACATCACGTACCACATCGGCTTTACTAACTCCTGCACCACCAGTTACTACTACTACGTGATTGTCTCTTAGCGCTTTATCCAAGATGTTCTCTACTGCTCTGCGGTCGTCTGGATAAACCCCATAGTACCTTGTAGCGACGAATCTTAGACCATCCAGGTAGGCTTTAACTAGTACGCCTGTCGAGTTATAGATCTCTCCTGGTCTACGGGGATTTCCAGGTTCGACTATCTCTGAGCCTGTAGAGAAGATCCCTATCCTCAAGCGCTCGTATACCCTTATGTATCTGTAGCCACTACTAGCTATGATGCCTAGATCCCACGGCTTTAGAACCCTCTTTCTCCCTATCAGTATTTCTCCCTTCCTATAGTCCT
>QMWW01000132.1 GCA_003661825.1 Thermoprotei archaeon | reverse complement strand
GGCCGTGTAGTTCTCAAAGATGAGCCAAAAAGGTGAGAGCGGCCTGGATCCTAGGGCCCCAGGATTACGCTCTCTACAGAATACTGGGTGAAGGCGAGGTACTAATATGGCCTCCTTGGAGGAAGGAGTATGTCCTTGAGAGAAAAGATCCTTTAAGTGCTCATAAAGCCTATGAGTATAGAGTAATCGCATGAGAAGCTGTATCCGAAGAAGACTACCTAGAAATAGTTAATTTGGAGCAACACCACTACACGAGCAAAGAGGAAATAATAGCTATATGGAGATGCCCCGTTTGTGACGAATACTTTGAATCAAACATACAGGTGGAGTGTCCCAAGTGCAGAGTATCCGTGAAGCTTCAAGAAACACGGGGAAGCCTTCCGAGTAACAGGTTCTTAATTAGAGCTAGCTAGTAGAAGAGAGTATAAACCACGTGTAGTAGCATATGTGAGGGTGGATACCCCTATTCCACTGATGCATCGACGCCTACCCGATGGAAGGCTCGAAAGGATGATCCGCGAACGCGTGTTCCCGAGGGAATGGTTTCATCCAACGTATTGGCCGACGGCTCTGAAAGAGAGGAAAACACTTATCAGTAGATACAGAGAACTAAGAGCGACCTATAGCCGTAGACTAGCTAGAGCAATAGTCGGAGAGGAAGTCAGCGAGAAAGCACTAAAAAGGCTAACTCAGCTGCTGCCAGAATAGCTAGAGTAGTTGTACACCCAGATTATCGTGGAGATGGTATAGGAGTTCTAGCTGTGAAAGCCTCAATAGACTGAATCAAGGAGAGGAGAGTGCCCGAGATGAAGAAGAGAAAACACATTGTGGAGACTATAGCAATGATGGCTAAGTATAACCCGTTTTTCGAGAAAGCAGGGTTCTACTATATGTGGGATACGGGAAGCGGAAGACCAGTACTTATGTATCCGTTGACCGATGAGGCGAAGAAGCGTATAGAGAGCTTTCTAGCAAAAGATCCGGTGGCTCAAAAGCATGGTGGCAAATTATATATGTCTAGGTATGGCCGGGTCAATAAGCTCCAAGGAAACATAGTGATTGAGGGATTAACAAAGATCTATACTAGCGTATTAGACGTTAAACAAATGCCTACAAAGCTAAGAGAAGTACTACTAGCATTCGGCGTAGAGAAGAGGGTTATCGAAAAATACGTGCTGAGAGACGTGAACATACCTATTAAACCAGGAGAAGTGGTAGCAGTTGTAGGAGCGAGTGGAGCCGGTAAGACCACTTTACTCAGAATGATAGTAGGTGCTGCGAAAAGAGAGCTACAAGCAGATGCTAGGTATAGGCCAAGCAACAGAGAAGTAGTAGTGCCTCAAAACACTAGAATAGCTTATTTGCTACCAGGAGAATGCGAACCCACATTTGGCTCGGAAACTATACTAGAACACATATATGCTAAAGTAGGAGATGAAGCAATTGCTGTAGAGATCCTAAACATGGTCGGATTAAGCGATGCTGTATTCTATAGAGCTAGGTTCCACGAATTATCAACTGGACAGAGGGAGAGAGCTAAGCTAGCAAGTCTATTAGCCGAGAAACCTAATCTGCTTGTTATAGATGAGTTTACGGCTCATCTGGATTCACTAACAGCTTAGCGTGTAGCCCGTAAACTAGGAATACTAGCGCGGAGAGCCGGTATAACCCTAATTGTAGCTACTAATAAGGCTGAAGTGCTAAACGCCCTTAATCCTAATAAGATAATATATGTAGGTTATGGCAGAGCATCCGAGTCAAAAATACATATATAGATTCACAGCAGAGCCGCTGACATTTAAGCCTAAGTAGGTTGATATAAGAGTACTGACCCATGGAATAGAGGGATAGCTCTTGCTCTACGATAGCGTTAACGCAGTACTGATCAGGGTGTACTCCGATCTAGGAAATGTAGGATACTATAGTGTGCTCCACAGCGATGGATGCACTACCTTATTACCAGTAGCAGAGGAAGAAGGCCTAATTAGTATCCCTAACTTCATGAATCCCCTGAGGATACGTGATAAATGTACGGACAAACCTATAGCACATTACTATGCTTTTGCTAAGAGGAGTATAAAAGCCGTACATAACGATCCAAGGATAGACCTAGGTTTCTTCACAGAAAATTATAGAGGTGGGAGACTACCCAAGAAGTCTATTAGAATAGGAGACTATGTATTGTTTATGAGCGGATTAGCCGAGTACCCGGAGAAGACGTGGTACCTCGATCGAAAGGAGTTCTACAGACTTGTAAAAAGTCTTAGGAAGAAGGGTAAGGTAGGGATATACATTGTTGGCGGAATAGTTGTTGAGAGAAAACTAGTTATAAGGAGCAGGGATTGGGATAGTGTATCGGCAAAACATCCCGTACTGCTCTACAGCCCACATAACTACTGGAGCGAGCGTAAAGACACTCTAGCTGTAATAGGTCGTGGATTCTATGTTAAACCACCAGTTAGAGTAGCTACACTCACCGATACTGGTTTTAGGCCATCGGCAAAATTGATAAGACTAGTGGGAAGAACCGCAGCTAATAAGTTAGTTAGACAGCGCTTCAGAAAAACAGGTTTACTAATCCTGGATCGTGAGAAGCTTGAGGAGATCGTCCTAGCCTATGCCGTTTATCACTAGAGAGCTAGGATATAGAGCTTCTCTAAGCTATTCCTAATAGTTTATGTATTGCAAGCGCTACTCCAAAACCGCTTGGCTTAGATGTAACTATGTCTGCCATATTCTTGAGCTCCTCATCAGCATTACTAACGGCTATTTTTAAGCCAGCATTACGCATAAAATCTAGATCCATTGCACTATCCCCTATAGCTATTACTTCATCCCACGATACTCCAAGTTTTTCAACAGCGTAACCTAGTGCTTTACCTTTAGAGACACCCCTCGGCGTTAAGTGTATAGCATACCCGCTAAAGTTCACGTGAACCCAGCTATAGCTAGATTCTATGTACTCCTTGATCTTTCTATACACTTGCTCTGCTTTATCTACATACTCCTTCCTAATTTTAAGAGCGAAATCGTAGATCCTGAACCTGTTCTGCCATGAATCGCTGACATAGGTACTGAATTTCTTTAGCGCGTCTCTATAGGGTTGAAGCGCTGATTTCTCGGCTAGATGGTGTATCTCATTCTCTAAGTAGACTAAAGCACCAGTTTCCCCAATAGCGGGTCCCGTAAGCCATAGGTACTTCTTTAATCCAACCGTAACTGGTAATGAGTTGCTGGAAACTAGGGCGACGTTTAATCCTCTCCTCTCGGCTAATCGTAACGCTTTGATGGCTCTAAGACATAGCTTTGTCGAGGTACGATTAACGGTAAGTGTACCATCTACATCAACTGCTAAGAGCCTATACTTCACGCCATTACACCCTACATGATCCCTGTAATTCTTAATACCTTAATCTTAACCGTGTATTAAGGAATAATAAAGTCCTAGTAACCTTCTTTTAACTTATCGCTTCTAGATGTACTTGTAACATGTATGACTGATGGGATGTAAGTAGATGGAGGCTAGGCTATGTAGAAAAGCTTATAGTTTATCAGGCAGTGTTATACCATTAACAGGCACTACGCAGTACAGGGTGTTTGGAAAACTACTCGTTTTAGCGATGGAGGTGTAGAGTGTACAGTGAGATTCACGTTTTTATGTAAAGAGCCGCCCGCAACAAAAGGTTTTAAAGTAGCTATCATAGGAGCTGGTCCAGCAGGGCTTGCTGCTACAGGCTACCTTGTTTGTCAAGGATATTCGATCGACGTATACGATAAACAACCAGCACCAGGAGGCTTGATGTCTTTTGCCATTCCACCATGGAGGATAAGCAGGGAGAACGTGGATGAGGGGGTTAAAGACTTAGAGGAGAAGTTCGGCGTTAACTACATCTTAAAGACAAAGGTTTATGCGG
>QMWW01000131.1 GCA_003661825.1 Thermoprotei archaeon | reverse complement strand
GCAATAGTTAAGGCATCTGTATACGCTGGAGAACTAGTTTACGGCAATAAGCCAAGGCTTATCCCAGTATCCGCTGGTTCAGGTCCGATCTACGTCTACACAGAACTAGCTGGTACCCCCATGACTGGCTCTGGAGTAGGCTACTATGGATCGAAGGCGCACGCTCCCAATGAGAACATAAGGTTTAAAGACTTCGTTAATGGTATGAAACATGTTGCTTTAACAATACTAGAGTTTGTTAAGATTCTCGGGGAATCCGGAAAAGCCTAGTTCTCGTTCTCTAAACAGCATTTTTACCCAGTATGCTTTTACGACTAGCTCCTCTAGCTATTCAGCCATTATCTATGTCGTTCTGCGGTCTAAGCTGCTTCCCCCACATTATACAGGCTAGTGTGTTTCTAGAGCTTTGTCTCTGGCCAGAACCATATCCCAGGAGCTACCTCCTGCCTCTCTAGGATAGGGCCTAGTAGCTCCACCACTAGGATCTCGACCATGTACACTTTAGCTTCCAGTAGGTGTCCTCCTATGGTATGTCCATGTCTATCTCCGAGAACGACGTGTATATGTGGTACCGGCTTTCCTTCCTTAATGCTTATGTTTCCCGTGAGGCTGATCAGCTCCATGAGCCTGTTGTACTCTATCGGTTCGTAAGCGTTCTTCTCTCTGACAAAGTACCCCATCTTAACCTCTGAAAACGCGCCTATACCCGATAGATAAGCCATCTTAATGTTATTCCTAATAGCGAACTCTGTTAGGTACTTGATTAGCTCTACTTCCTCGGGTACTCTAAAGAGGAATATTCTACCGATTTTATACATCGCTGATCCGCCTCCGTACGAGGTAGGGCTAGGTAATACCTATTGCCTCTCTTAGTATAAAGCCCTTGTTCAGCTAGTTAGCTTAAGCTATGCTTTAGTGCTGAGAGGCTTAAACCATATATATTTGGCTAAGACTACTAGTTGGATATCGGGCTGTAGAGAGGTCTAGATATTGCTCTCTCTACCGTACCGCGTAGTTGTTGGTGGAGAGAGCATAGTTGTTAGAGAGCCTAGTTCTCCCCGCGACTACCGTGAGCTAATGGACGTCCAGATCAGGATCTGGGGTATGCCCGACTACAGCGAAGCGGTTACATACCATGCTCTAATAGCTGCCCACAGAAACGGTGGTGTTGTACTAGGAGCTTTTAGAGAAAGCGATGCAGCTGTTGGTCTGGTATACTCCTTCCCCGGATACGAGCGAGGATCCATATACCTGTACAGCCACCTAACAGGCGTAGTACCCGAGCACAGGTATAGGGGGCTAGGCTACGTGTTGAAGAGAGCTCAGAGAGCGCTAGCGCTAGAGAAAGGGTATAGCCTGGTTAAGTGGACTTTCGACCCCCTACGCAGCAGTAATGCGTACTTCAACTTAGCAAAGCTAGGAGTAGTGGTTAGAAAGTTTTACCCAGACTACTACGGAGAGCTAGCCGATGAAATTAACCGCGGAATGCCTACCGATCGCGTTATAGCTGAGTGGTGGATAGATTCTCCTAGAGTAAGCGGTATCGTCGAGAAAGGGGCTCGAGCTACTGTAGATCCCGAGAAGCTCGCTGAGCTTAATCCGTTAAACGCTGTAAGTGTACAGTACGACGGACAGCTACCCATCATAACCGAGTATAGGCTAGAGCATAGCAGCGAGGTAGTTGTAGTAGAGATCCCAGGGGATATAGAGCCTATTCGTAGAAATAAGCCGGAGCTACTGCTCGAGTGGAGGAAGGCTCTGAGAGCTATTTTCGAGTACTATCTCAACAAGCTAGGCTACGTGGTAGTTGGCTATACGATTCTCCACGAAGAGGGTAGAAAGAGGGGTCTCTACGTACTGTGGAAGAGGAGCCTCGAAGAAGTACTTGAGGGTAACTATCTGTGGAAATAGAGAGCATCACCTTCTACCATGTTGTAATGAGGCTTCGCGACGTATTCGAGACTAGCTTTGGAGCTACGCGGGACCGCCACTGCGTAGTTGTTAGAGTGGACTCTACCGAAGGCTTAACCGGGTGGGGTGAAGCCCCTGTTGACGAAGGCCCTTGGTATAGCTACGAGACTGTTTATACGACTCTCTACGTCTACCGCGAGTTCATAGTACCCCTGCTTAGAAAGAATAGGGTGTTAGAGCATCCTAGAGATTTCCTCGAGGTATCGTCTAGGATTAGAGGCTATAAGATGGCTAAAGCTGGAGTAGAGTTTGCTCTATGGGATCTATACTCTAAGAGCCTTAAACAGCCTCTGTATAGAGCTATAGGCGGGGTTAGGGATAGAGTCGAATCGGGTGTTAGCATAGGAGTCATAGGTGATATGGATAAGCTGCTAAAGCTCGTTGGCTTCTTCCTCGACCATGGGTATAGGAGGATTAAAATCAAGATCTCTCCTGGATGGGACGTAGAACCAGTTAGAGCTATTCGCCGAGAATACGGTGATATACCGCTACAAGTTGATGCTAATGCTGCCTATACTCTCAAACAAGTAGATGTCTTCAAGAAGCTCGACGAATATGGTTTGCTGATGATCGAGCAACCGCTACACTACGAGGATCTCTACGAGCACTCCATTCTGCAATCTGCGATCAGAACCCCGATATGCCTGGATGAAAGCATAAAGAGCTTGAGAGACGCTGTAGCCGGGTATAGACTCGGTAGCTATAGAGTTATCAACGTTAAGCCTGCACGTATCGGTGGCTTGCAGGAAGCCCTGCTGATCAACGATTTCGCGGCTAAGCACGGTATACCGCTATGGATCGGTGGAATGCTAGAAACAGGTATTGGGAGGTCTTTCCAAGTAGCAGCTGCCACTCTCTCAGCGGTTAAGTATCCAAACGATATCTCTGAATCTCAGCGGTACTACGAAGAAGACATAGTTGAGCCAGCTTGGAGCTTCGCTGAAAGAGGGTTCTTGAAGCCCTTGAAAAAACCCGGTATAGGCGTTGAAGTAGACATAGATAGGCTCGAGAAGTACTCTACTAGGAAGTACCGGTTTAAACTAGCGTGAAGAGCGCTAGATCGGTATAAACCGGTTCTATATACTAGCTGGTAGGCTCAGCGGAGGCTTCTCATCTACGTGGTCTTTATCCGTATACTTTCTCTCCTCCAACATATGTTTCAAGCACTTTTATCCCGGTAATCTCCTCTACCGGGGTTTCGAGGGGATCCCTATCGATCACTACGAAGTCTGCTAGCTTGCCCTCCTCTAGGGTTCCAAGGCTTCTCTCTTCGTGCATGATATAAGCTGATCCAAGCGTGTAGTAGTATAGGGTATCTACAATAGTTAGCGCCTCGCCTAGAATGGGCTTCTGTGCGGCTGCGCTAGAGGGCTTTCTCTCCGAGATAGCAGCGTATACTGTTTCCCAGGGGTTGAGTGGTTCGACTGGAGAATCCGTCGAGATCCCTAGTGGTATCCCTATTTCGGCCATAGTCTTGAACCTGTAGAGTAACTTTACTCTATTGGTACCCAGTCTTTCTCCAGCCCACCAATCGGATACTGCGAACCTAGGCTGTATACTGACAGCTAGTCCTAGCCGCTTTATCTCTACTAGCTGGTCATCTCTAGTAAGCGATGCATGCTCTACCCTATGCCTCATAGCGCTAACACCAACTAGTGAACGATAGGCTTCTAGAACCATGTCTAGCGCTCTATCGCCAATGCTGTGTATCGCTACTTGAAGTCCCGCGCCATGAGCTTTTGCAACTAGTCTCTTGAGCCCGTCTAAACCTATGTTCGGATACCCGTTATTACCCGGATCATCGGAGTAAGGCTTTGAGAGCCACGCGGTACGTGCTCCTAAGCTACCATCTGCTATTATCTTTACACCCATTATCCTAACCAGCTCGTCTCCGAACCCCATCCTAATCCCTAGGTTCACCAAGTAGTCTAGTGCTTCTTCGCCATCAGCTCCATTAAGGGGGCCTAGAT
>QMWW01000130.1 GCA_003661825.1 Thermoprotei archaeon | reverse complement strand
TCCCGTATGAGTCCGGCGCTCTGCCCGGCTGAGCTACGGCGGCTGATATAGTCATGAAATTAATAAGTGCGTAAGGATTAATAAATCTTGGAACAGGGAATATATAGAACCTGGATAAATGGGCCCGTAGCCTAGCCTGGATAGGGCGCCGGCCTCCTAAGCCGGAGGCCCGGGGTTCGAATCCCCGCGGGCCCGCATTTCTTCTTCAACCTAGCTTCTAGCCGAGATCCACTTACGTAGAGTGATAAGCGTATTGATTTTATCGTCCACGCAGGAACCTGGCTACTAACTCTTTAAACTCGTCATATCTCCTGTTTAGAATATAGTTATATGCTTTGTCCAGGTATCCCCTATTGCCTAAGAATAGCGTTTTAAGCATTAAGTATATTACAAACCTAGTTCTCTCTCCTATAGAGTTTTCTTCACCAAAAAATTCATTTAACATAGCGACTGCCTCCCTAGGATCCTCTATGAATACTTCGACTAGTCCTTTACCCGTCCTATGTAGGAAGAACCAGTCTATTCTAGTCATAAGTCCTGGTAGAAGAGAATCTAACTGTCTCTTAACGGAGTCTATTATTTGAGGAGGGAACCTTTTTCTCTGTGAATTATTTAAGTTTGTTCTTCTCATTAAATGCACCTTCATAGCAATGTAATCTACATAACTATAACTTAAACCACCACTATAAATATGGGTTCCAAGTATTCTACTCTCAAATACACTCCTCATTTTATACAGACCTTTTCCTCTTCTAAAAGCTCTTCGTTTAAATATTATACTACACTTTATACCATTAACTACTACTCCATGGTCGTGAGTTACGTATCTAAGAGAAAAGTTTTTAAGGGGCTCCGCCTTTCTCTGGCTAATCTATTAGTGCTATCTTTCTCGCAATAAGTCTAGCCGCCTCTACTGAAGGAGCATTGCTGGGGAGATTTAGCAGGGAGGTTCCGTTTATACTGTACTCTAGTAGTAGTTTATCCTCTGGTATCACTCCAGCCACTTTACAACCTCTTCTATCAGCCCATTCATATAGACCTTCAATCATATTTGCTGGGAACCTGTTTCCAACAACGCATATTTTATCGACACGTATATCTACTTCATCTATTACCTCCAGTATTCTCTCAGCTGTTCTAAACCCCATCCTAGAGGGATCTACTACGATCAGCATGGTGTTGACATATCTATCCGTTCTTCTATTGAGGCGTTCGAGACCAGCCTCCATATCCATTAGTACGACATCGTAGTTCCTCAATAATTTACCCACTATACCTACTAAAATGCTGTTGACATAGCAATAGCATCCTTCTCCTTCTCCTCTCCCCATGGGGAGGAGATCGAATTTCTCTGCTTCGATCAAGCAGTCTCTTATGATCCAGTACTCTAGTACACTATCTTTCCTCACGCCTACGGCGAATGAGGGTTCATTAACTTTCTTCCTAAAATCCTCGATTACCTCTCCCAAAGTCCTCTTTGTTTCAAGACCTAATACGTCCGGTAGATTAGTCGCAGGGTCTGCATCGACTACGAGTATTGAATCATTGGAACTCCTTTCCAATAGGACTTTAAGCAATAAGGCTGTGAGAGTAGTCTTCCCCGATCCGCCCTTACCCGATATAGATGCTATGAATGGACGCTTCGTATTGTTCACCACTTTACCTCAATGGTATCGCTATACAGATAAGTTCGTTATAAGCTTAAGCTGACGATTGCCAAGGTTTAGTTTTCCTACTTATCTCCCACATGGTCGGGAAAAGCTCTTTCCTACCTGGTAGCATGAATCCAGCTTCATATTCCTCCATAAAGTTTGGATCAAGCATGAGCTCGATAGTCGCAGTTATCTTAGCTACTCTCTCTACCTCGTTTCTGTACCTTTTGGATACTAATGCTAAATACGCTCCACCTAGAGAGCCATTGCCTATATATACTACTTCTGCTTGGGGGAATTCCGGTATCATCCCTATAGCCATGGCACTGTTTATGTTCAGGTATCTTCCGAACGCTCCACATACATATATTTTCTTTACATCGTTTATTCCGAGGTACATTCTCTTCAGTAAGATAGAGATCGCTGCACATACAGAGGATTTAGCGTCTATTAGGTTATACAGGTCTTTCTCGGTTACAACTATGTCCTTTCCTACCCCTGATTCTTCGGAAGAAACGACTACGTACTCGAATCCCTGATTACTTTTTCTAATTAGCGGGCAGCCAGTGGTTCTGTAGAACTTTCCGAACCTATCTATTAGACCATTGAGGAATAGCTCTGCCAGCAGATCTATGTATCCCGAACCACATATTCCTATAGGTTTTGTATTACCTATTACTTTGTAGTAGGCTTTACAAGTCTTAGGATCAATTTTTACGCTCTCTATAGCGCCGCTAATGGCTCTCACTCCAGAAGTAAGTCCCCAGCCCTCGAATGCAGGGCCAGCGGGGGCTGTTGTTCCTATCACCCACTCCTTACAGCCTATTACAACCTCTGTATTGGTCCCTATATCGATCAGAAGAGCGGGAGACTCTGAGAAACTGATACCCGCTGTTACAATATCGCCAATTACATCTCCTCCAAGAAATCTCCCAGCACACGGAAGCACATATACTTCGGCTCCTGGATGTATTCCTAATCCTAGATCCCTAGCCTCTAGAATATACGGGTCTCTAGGCACATCTACTGGTTCTTTAAACGACTTTATCAAAGGATAAGGGTTTATCCCTATAAACAGGTAAGTCATGACAGTGTTTCCAGCTACTGAAGCTCCGTATATTTCGTTTCTTTTTACTCCATGTTTTTTACATAGCTTTTCTACAAGGTTATCTATGGTTTCAACTACTGCTTTCTGAAGTTGCTTTAGACCTTCTTTTCTCTCGACTGCGCGGCTTATTCTAGAGATTATATCTTCTCCGAAGAGTAGCTGTCTGTTGAACTCAGAATCCGTATCGATGATTTTACTGGTCTCTAAGTTTACTAGGGAAACAACAACTTTAGTGGTCCCTATATCTACAGCTAACCCGTAGATCCCTTTTTCTAGAGTTTCAGACTTTAAAGCTAGTACTCTACTGGTAAGCTCGTTTACCACTATTACTGCTTCTCTACTTCTTAATAGACTTTCTCTGACTTCTTTACTTATGCGGTATTGCTTAGTGAGACTTTCTAGTTCAGCTGGCTTAACTATCTTTTCAACAATATAGAGTTCAGGCTCGATCTTTGGCAGGGTTACAGCTGATAGTAGCTTGGGGGAACCTATAGAACTTTCACGTGGAATCTCTACTTCTACATCTTCGACTACAAATGCTTGGCAGGCTAGAACATATCCTTCTGAGAGCTCTTTATCAGTTATCATGGTTGTATCAGATACTCTATGCCTTACTCTTCCCTTACGGACTATTACCTTGCATTTACCACAGTACCCTCTTCCGCCACAAACGCTCCTAATACCTATATTTGCTTTCTGAGCAGCTTCCAGTATAGATGTTCCTTTTGGAACACTTATTGAGATACCGTAGTTCCGAAACCATACTCTAACGCTTTCTGTACTCACTTCTACCACCTATACTACTGCCCTCTGCTGATGTTTGCACTAGCTATGAATAACGGGTTATAGGGATAATTAAGTTATAGTCTCTCTGAGTAAAAGAGAGTTTAGTTGTGCCCTAGCTCTTCATCAGCTCCTCTATTTTTTCAGGCGTCCACATTTTCTCTAAGAACCTGCCTAGCTCGCTAGAATCCATAGGTCCTACTAGCACTCTCCAGCTAGTGGCGTCTTCTATATCGCCTGAAGCTCTTGCTGCTTTGCCTGGTATTATGAGTATTCTGTGTTTAACTTTCTTCTCTAAATTAGAGCTCTTAATAGCTTCAGCTACTTTATCTCCAGTAAACTTCATAGCAGCTACTGATACGTCGACCGCTAAGCCTTCGGTATCGAGAACCAGTAGCCATGCATCTTTCT
>QMWW01000129.1 GCA_003661825.1 Thermoprotei archaeon | reverse complement strand
GCTTCAACGATACCCACTATTTTACCAGCTATGCTCGAGAACTTCTCCACTAGCTCGTCTATATCCACTACCCTGTATGCCTCCCCACCAGTGTTTCCAGCTATCTCTGCGAGCAGTCTATAGCCGTTTTCGTCTGCTCCTATGAAGACAGCGTACACGACGATCCCTGCTTCTCTGTACTTCTCAAGCAGGGGCGGTATAGCGTTTGCATCAGCCGGTAGACCGTCCGAAGCAAATACTACGTAGGAGGATATGTTGAACTCCGCGTACGGCTTGAGCCACTCGTAGACAACCTTCATAGGGTAGGAGTACATGGTTCCCCCACTGGCTTTGATCTCCACTATAGCCTCTCTAACAGCGGATACATTGCTAGTTGGGGGAATAGCTTCGACAACCATACTGCTGAACACTACTAATCCTACGTCGAGCTTCCTGCTCACTCTATCGGTGAACGCTAGTACGGCTTTCTTGGCTTCCTCTATCTTGGATCCCTCCATGCTTCCGGAGCTATCTACTACTAGTACTACCGGGGGCTTAACGGTGAACTGCAGCTTCCCGGTCTTCTCCGTCTCCAGGGTCTCTACAACGCTGTAGACAGCGTAGGGTTCTGCTAGAGCGAGCGCTACCGCTACTATAGCTACTGCTACAAGAGCTTCTACTAGTAGATCAGCCCCGGCTTTGCCGCGCTTGGGTGCAACGTAGTCGAGCAGAGGGTGCTCGGCCCGGTAGGTTCTAGTATACGTCTTCCTACACGCTAGCTTCAGCAACACTGCTACAGCTATAGCCGCTGGTGCTAGGTATAGTGGTATGGGGTTTTCGAAGTATAGAGCCATGCTATACTCCCTCGCTCCTCAGCACTATGAGTAGTACTAGAGCCGTTAGCAGTAGGGCATAGGTAGGCGTGTTCGAGTACTCGGTTACGTAGACTACCGTTCTACCGCTAGCTCTCAGTACTTCTAGCTTTTTCTCCAGTACTGCCTTCTCCAGTAGTTTCTCCAGAGCTTCGCCGCTAACACTACCTACATCTACGACCTCTATACCAGTAGCGGAGAGCTCGTAGAATAGACTAGTACCCCTGGGGTCGCTGCCTACTCTAATAAAGAGTACAGGTATGCCCTGGGAGCTCATAGCTTTAGCTGTTTCCACAGGGTTTCCACCATAGTTGTTCGCTCCATCGGTGATCACTACTACTACCGATGGAAGCCCCGAGGACTTTGCTCTACTACTAGCCCATCCTAGAGCCGTCGAGATAGCCGTGTACTCTATAGTGTAGTCGCTGATAGTTCTCAGAATGTTCAGAGCAGAACCTGGGTCTCCGCTGTAGAGCTCTCGTACTCTGCCTCCAAACACCGCTATGACTACGCGGTCCGAGCTACCTACCGTTGCTACAACCTGTTCTATGGCTTCTACTGCTTGTTCTAGCCTGTTCTCTCTATGCATACTCGGAGAGACGTCTACTAGTACAATGTACTGTACTGGAAGCTTATCGCTGTACGCTACTAGATCCTCTGTAGACGCTACCTCTATGGCTCTAGTATAGGCGATCATGGGGTTTAGAGCCGAGAATGCTAGTAGTACAGCGGTAGCTATCTTTAGGTAGTCGTATACGGCTGTTCTCCTCCCTAGCTCTAAGTAGATGGTTTCTGAGAGGATCCTCCTAGTCCTCCTAGTCCTCGCGTAGAGCGTGTAGAGGAGAGCAATAGTTAGGAGAAGCAGTGGTGCGGCCCAGGGATTACCTACTACTAGCTCCACGCTAGTCAGCCTCTGTCGCGTTATAGTAGCCTGCACCGCTGCCTCCTTGGCCAAGCTCCTCTAAGAGCTTCAGATAGGCGTTCGCGATCATGTGCTTCACGGCTGTGTAGGGGCTCGTAGCCGATCCCAGCCCATCCGCGTTCTCGACTTGCTCTACTAGCTTATGTAGCAGCACAACGGCTGATCCACTCAGCTCTCCTACGCTGTTGTTAGAGTACAGGCATATCTCTTCGACTAATCCAGGGTTTTTCCTCACAGTCTCCATTAGTGCTACGTAATCGTCTAGGGAGCCTAGGATCTCGCTGACCATGCCTACTGCTTTCTCCCTAATAGCTCTGTGCTCATCTGATAGTAGAGCGCTGGGATCGGAGCCTAGTAGCTCTATGTACACAGCGTGTAGGAGGTTCCTCAGAACCACTAGTTCTCTCCTTATCGCTTCGTAGGCTTCGAGGGAGCCGTTTACATCGCATACTACTAGGTGTTTCAGAGAGTCCTCGACGCCTTCTAGTACTCTATCCAGTGGTTCTAGGGATTCGTACATGTACTTACTGCTATTAGCCACGCCGTAGTAGCTGTTGAATGCTTTCCACAACACTTCTTCCAGCGAGGACCTAGCGGGTTCCGCGGCCCCTGGAAAAGTCTCTGGGAACAGCGTACTGCTTATGTTCTCGTACTCTTCCAGCAGCAACAGTATCTCCTCGATCGACACGCTATCCTCTCCCGGAAGCCCGTAGTACTCTAGGCTGAGCTCCGCTGTAGTAGCGTTAGCTACTACGGCTGTTCTAACGAAGAGAGAAGTAAGTGCTTCTGCTAGCTCCTGCTCTCTATTCGTAGACTGCTCTGCTTCCCAAGCTCTGTATAGGTAGTAGGAGAGGCCAAGCACAAGCACCGCTAAGGCGATTAGCGAGAGGAGCTTTACCCTAGTATTCCTACTAGTGGTTCTATCCAAGTTCTCTACACCATCTACCAATAGATTAGCGTTCAACAACGCTATATCGGTATCGTTACCGCTTGAAGAGAGCTATTCAACAGCTACACACCCGCCGCAGACCCGGTGTACCATACTGGTTACCAGGGAGGATAGCTAGTAGTCTCTACTCTAACTCCTGGTCATGCGGAACAACTAGGTTTTTGAGAGTACTGGCTCTGAAGCAGAGTAGAAACTGTCCCATGGGGAGCGTTTAGAGAAAGATTTTTATTTTCTCGGTTCTTTGAGTATGTGGTTTGAGGTGGTATTTTGCAGCACCAATGGATGAAATAGTCCTTAGACCTTCTCAGGCCCCGGAGATCCTGCCTAGCTACTGGTACAATATTGTGCCAGACCTACCGGAACCCCTTCCTCCTATGAAGCTACCCAGTGGTGAAGCCGTTAAACCAGGTGCTTTGAAGCGGTTATTTGTCGAAGAACTGGTTAGGCAGGAGTACAGCAGCCAGAGATACATACCCATACCCGGCGAGCTTAGGAAGCTGTACTTGGAGATAGGGCGTCCGACACCGCTGCTTAGGGCTAGGAGGCTCGAGGAATACCTTGGAACTCCTGCGAAGATTTTCTTCAAGTACGAGGGGGTAACTCCTACGGGTAGCCACAAGATAAACACTGCTCTGGCGCAAGCCTACTATGCTAGGAGAGAGGGCGTGAAGAGGCTGACAACCGAGACAGGGGCGGGGCAGTGGGGTTCTGCGCTGAGCCTTGCTGGCTCACTGTTTGGTCTGGGGATCACGGTATACATGGTTCGTATAAGCTATTTGCAGAAACCATATAGGAGAACCGTTATGGAACTATATGGTGCTGAAGTGTATCCCAGCCCCAGCGATAGAACGTGTATTGGTAGAAAGTTCCTAGAGCAGGATCCCTGCCACCCCGGTAGTCTGGGGATCGCTATAAGCGAGGCGATCGAAGACGCCTTAAAGCACGAAGATACGAAGTACTCGCTTGGATCCGTGCTGAACCACGTACTGATGCATCAAACCATTATCGGTCTCGAAGCGAAGAAGCAGCTAGATGAAGCAGGGGTTTATCCAGACATCGTTATTGGGTGCGTTGGCGGGGGGAGTAACTTCGCTGGACTCTCGTATCCATTCATACGCGACGCGCTGGGTAGGGGCGAGAGCACCAGGTTCATAGCGGTTGAGCCCGAAGCAGTTCCATCAATGACGAAGGGGACGTACAGGTACGACTACGGGGATTCAGCGGGTACGACGCCGCTGC
>QMWW01000128.1 GCA_003661825.1 Thermoprotei archaeon | reverse complement strand
CACTTGGTATTTCTGCTATGGCTCATCATACCATCTGTAGCCTTGATAGCTACCGGTTACTCTCATATTCTGCTTATCGGTAGTCCTCTGGTTTTGCTGTGGGCGGGATTTGTGTGGCTTCTGAACGTGTGCACCCATATGGTTTTCAAGATTATGTCGCTGAGGGATAAGGAGGGTTAGAGCCAGAACGAAAAGCATGTAAGCGCGCGGATTTTTGCTCGAACTGCGAGATCAGCTATACTACATAGACTTACCTGAGGAGATATTGTTTAGGGGGATTATGGTAGGGCTCGCTATGTCACTAATCCGGGTTCATGGCGCAATTCTGCTCTCTAGTACATTGTTTGGCTTAGGGCATCTCATCCATCAGAGGCGTATAGCTAAAGAACGAAGATACTGCTGTATAGATTAGCGAGGCTAGCGGATGTGATCGCAGTACTATAGATATTAGCGTATTAACCATGGATTTCGATAGTAAGAGCACGGCACTCACTATATTGGGGCTACCAGCAGATGTATGTACATTATCATCGGTAAAGAATGGCGCATATACAACGGTATTATTGTTTGTATGCTTCCCCTTACCTCAGTCAGGCCTAGTTTCTATAGTTAATCCAATACATCTATCCTAGCAGTCTCATTCCTATGTTGTGCATCCTCTAAGTAGACAAATTTCTTGGGCTTGGGCTCAGGATATCTATTCATAGCTTCAAGAGCCATTGTTATAAACCATTCCTAGTAACCAAGAAGCATCGCTAAGAACGTGCCACCCATAATGATTAGATCTACTTTTGAGGGCTTTATACCTTCGTACTGGCGAAGCCTAACTCTAACCTGTTCACAAGGATCATAGTTAACCCACTATATTCTCATGAGCGCTTGCTCTTTACCTGTATAGCTTTGTGGAGTATTGAAATCAGATCCTCCTGGACAATAAATACGCTTACCGTGAGGACAGGAATATGGTTGAGTTATTATAGCTACAACAGTAACTCCCGACAGTATCCTCGATGGCTTCTTCCCCATATTAGCAAGTAAAACCCTAGCCTCCTCAGCCTTACCCGCCATGATCCACCACTCGGTATACTCTCTAGCTCCTTGTAACATGAGACAGAAGGCATATAGTCCTAGCCACCATATATTCAGATTCTGAATATAAGGTGATAAATGTGAAGATAGTACTAACAGCACCAGCTACTGAGATGAGTGAATATGACGAAAAGAATCCAGCAATAGCTTTTAGTGCGGCTTTCCCCAAACCAAGGACTATACCAAGGAGTTATCTTAAGAAGCACCTCTATCCACCAGTCCCTAAGATTGAGGGATACAGAGTTAAGTACGCTCCATTAGGGCTTAGGAGGATAGAAGCAGCGCTAATAGAGTCTAAGCTTTTTAGAGAAGACGATATAGCGATAGTGCATCCTGACGACCTTGACAAAGTTGTTGAAGAAGATACAAGAATTGTCGGTGTAAGTGTTAAGGATCCATTTGGCTTAGCCTATGTATCAACAACATACTCTGCTCTCGTAGGAATAGGCGAGACCATTAACAGGTATGAATTCAATTATTTGATTAAAAAAGTCAGTAAGCTTAGGAGAAAGCATAAGTTCCATGTAGTTATGGGAGGCCAAGGTGTATGGCAAATCACAAGGCTTGGCATGCAAAAGGCATATAGTATAGATGTTATTGTTGAAGGCGAGGGCGAAGAAATAGCACCTATAATCTTCCATAGGCTTGTTACCAGTGAGGCTGTTCCAAGTAGAGTACGTGGAAAGTCTGTCGATGCAGATGCGATCCCGTGTATACACGGTGCATCAATATACGGTGCAGTAGAAATAACTCGCGGATGTGGACGTGGATGCCAGTTCTGTACACCAACAATGCATGTTAAGAGAAGTCTCCCTCTAGAAAGAATAGTTAAAGATATTGAAACTAATCTCCTATGGGGCAAGAATTATATACTCCTTGTTACTGAAGACATCTTCCTCTATGGTTCTAAAATCCCATGGGAGCCTAATGAAGCTGCAATAAAGAGACTCATACTAGAGATACTAAAGAGGGAAAAGCTGGGCCTTAAATACGTTCAGATTACACATATAAACTTAGCAACTGCTCTCTATAAAAAAGATCTTACCAAGTGGATAGCTGAGAACCTACAGCCATATGCATGGTGTGGTCTTGGTGGAAAACGTGTGGTAACAACTGAGGTAGGTATAGAGACTGGAAGTCCAAGATTAATGGCTAGATACATGGCTGGTAAATGCAGACCATTTAAGCCAGAGGATTGGCCTAGAGTAACTGTTGATGCACTAGCTGTTATGGAGGAGTATGACTGGGTTTCACTAGCAACGATAATTGTAGGCCTGCCTGGTGAGACTCCAGAGGATGCATTTATGACTCTAAAACTTGTAGATGATATTAGAGAGCATGGTCTCAGAACCCTATTAGTTCCATTACTCTTCATACCCCTTGGGTACTGTGCATTAAAGGATGCTCCCGTGAGAACCTTTAACGAGCTATCAGAGGTTCAAGTTGATATATTCAAGGAGTGTTGGAGGCATAACCTAAGAGTCTGGGGAGCAGGATTCTTCAATAATCTTCCACGTATATCAAGAGCAATACTAAAAGTAATGTCAAGGTTCATAATGGCTTTTGTTGTAAGAAGATATTGGTGGAGGAAAAGAATCGCCGACGGGGTTTATGAGGAGCTTAAGAGATACCTTTAGACTAAGGAGAGGCAATAGAGGAGGTGGTTAAATGGATAGGCAGGATATCATGGAGAGTTTTTCATTAATGATTGAGAAGTATCTTGCGCGTAGCATAACAAGGATCGCAGTACTACTCATACTTAGAAAATCAAGCGAGTATGGATATAACATCTATAAAACCATTAAGGAGCATTTATATTCAAGACTTAGCTTAAGCACTTTATACACTATACTCTAAGGACTTTGAGGAAAGGGGGCTTATACGTAGAGTACAGGATAGATATGAGATCACGGATGTTAGTATGAAAGTTATTGACTGCTTGATGAAAAAGTATAAGCAACTATTGTCCTTTATCTCGATAAGGCTTAGAATCAACCTTAACCGCTAAAAACACAATAGTTTTTAAGAGGCTTTAGGAACCTCTTAAGAGAGGATTTAACGGGATAATAAACACCTTCTTCTACACGAGTAACACCAATAACTTCATGATCATCTTCTTCAACTATCCCTGGTATATTTTCACATGATGGCGGATTATCTGTTAGCACTTCTAGGATGCCGCCAGGTTTTAGTGGCCCTAAGGCTTTACGTGTATATATTACAGGATATGGACATGCAAGATCTCCCACATCCTAGGACATATACATGATCTGATTTCATAAAGAATTTAGGCAATGGATCTCCATCTCCAGAAAATCAAGATATAGGACAAAAAGTATCCAAAGCTAACATAAGTTATGTATATGAATGCTAAAGAGCCAGCCCAATCAAATAGATGTGTTTAATGATACTTTTGCACCATAGATCCATGGCACGTTATTTTCAATTAAAACTTTTAGCGACGGATATGCTAATACGGAAGTAGTTAGGTTCATAGAAACTTTCATCACAAGCACCATATACTCTATTAGGCCTCATATTTGCTGGAAGCGTCTAGACACCAGCGATTGCTCATATGCTCATGGATCTGTTCTTCGCAAACGTCAGCTTAGAACCAGTCCATAGCTAACTAAGATGCGAAGAGTCACATTAGGAATTCGATACGGATGCTTAGAGAGCAATAGTGGACTTCAATACCTAGGGGACCTCTTTTAAGGCCTTTTCCTTCATGCTTAGGTGGTTTAATGGAGTTGACGGTTTCAAGAATAATCTGGCTTGTAATTAGCATTGCCTTAGCGATAGGAGTAGGCGTAGCAGTGTATACTTGGGGCTTCAGAGCCTTTGTTAAGACTGACTTCATGATTACCATAGTCGCT
>QMWW01000127.1 GCA_003661825.1 Thermoprotei archaeon | reverse complement strand
GTTTCCTCCCCTTTCTCCAGTTTTAGCAGGTACTCTACATTATCATCTAGGCTTACTGGTGCGTAAGACTTGGCTATCAAGTCCCCCTTTTCATCGAATGCAAATACTCCTACAACAGACTCAGCTAGGTAGGCTTTCTTCATCATACTCCCTCCAATAGATCTAAGAGTTCTAACCCATTAAATTAAATATCCCCTAAGTATTTAACTTTATTAAGTATAATATGCATGTTTTAAGCTAGTCTATGAGGGTGTATAGACATGCCTAGCCACGGTTCGCTTACAAAAGCAGGGAAAGTGAGAAGCCAGACGCCAAAGATCCCGCCTAAGCCTAAGAAGAATAAACCTCCTAGAACGAGGAATAAATGGAAGCATATACGTAGAGTTGTACTAGCGAGTCAGAGGTCTCCAGCATAAGCTAGCTGGTATGTTTTCTCTCCTAAGCTAGTAGCTGTGTAGATCTAGTGAGAAAGCTCTACAAAATAACTTCATATATCTCTAATAGTCTACCTCTTAATATAGATGGTTTTATAGGTGGTTTTCCCTACATGCACAGCGTAGAGTACTTTGGATATAGAGGTTTTCTCGCAAAGAAGCTGATGGATCTCGGTGCTAAAATAGGCGATCTCGTAGTAGTTAAGAAGCCGGGTCTAGTGGCAGAAGGCTTCTTAATGCCGCGTGAAGCTCTGTATGGAGATAAGCCTATACTAGTGCTCAAGCTCAGCAACGGGTACAATATAGGTATACGTGTAGACGAGAACACGGCTGTAGAGGTAATGGAAAAACCTAGGAAGCATGTTTTACCGGGAAAGCGCGTAGTTAGAGGAGTGGAAGGAAAACCTTTACCGAGAGTCACTATGCTCAGTACAGGTGGTACGATAGTATCTAGAGTAGACTATGAGACAGGAGCTGTAAAGCCTGCTCTCAGCGTTGACGAGATAATGGAGTGGATTCCAGAGCTTGGTGGGATAGCATATATTGATGCACGCGAAGTCATGTCCATATTTTCCGAAGACATCGAGCCTAGGCACTGGGAGCGGATAGCTCTAGAGATATACAGAGAGTTCGAGAAAGGGGTTGACGGAGTAGTCATAGCTCATGGAACAGATATGATGGCCTACACCGCTGCAGCACTTGCATTCGCTATAAGAGACAAGCCTGCACCAATAGTCCTAGTAGGCTCGCAGAGAAGCAGCGATAGACCGAGCACAGATTCAGCATTCAACCTTAAAGCGGCATTTCTAGTAGCAGCTAGAGCTCCATTCGCTGAATCAGTAATAGTTATGCATGGAGAAACGGGCGATACATACGCTTTAGCTCATAGAGGAGTTAAGGTTAGGAAGATGCATACTAGTAGGCGTGACGCATTCCAGTCAATAAACGATAAGCCACTAGCTATAGTATACCCTGATAAGATGGAGATCAAGGTTATTAACAACATAATAGAGCACCGCGATAAGAGTAAACAGCCTGTTCTAGAGAACAAGTTTGACGATAGAGTAGCTATAGTTAAAGCCTATCCTGGCGTAGACCCAGAGATAATAGACTTATTGGTAGACCGCGGCTACCACGGCATAGTTATTGAAGGAAGCGGTTTAGGCCACATCGCTAACAAGGTAATAGACTCTATTAGGAGAGCGGTTGAAGAAGGCGTAGCAGTAGTTATGACTAGCCAGTGCTTGTTCGGTAGAGTAGATCTATACGTGTACAGTACTGGGCGTAGGCTTCTAGAAGCAGGAGTTATACCGGGCTCGGATATGCTACCTGAAACGGCTTTTGTAAAGCTCTCCTGGATACTAGGGTCTAAGACTAGGGAGTTGAAAGAGGTAGCTAGGCTTATGACCACTAATATCGCTGGCGAGATCAACCCGCGTTTAACAATAGATACTTTCCCGAGGTGGAGGTATTGAGCAATAAGTACAGCGAACTAGGCTTAAAGGTAGGGCTTGAAATACACATACAGCTAGATACGATGCATAAACTCTTCTGCAAATGCCCGACTAAGCTAGTTGAAGCTGGTGGTGAAGAAGTATTTGAGAGAGAGCTTAGACCGGCTAGAAGCGAGCTAGGAGAAGTCGACGTCGCCGCACTACTAGAGTGGAGGAGGAAGCGACGCTTCAAGTACTATGCTCCTCCAGAAGCATCGTGTCTAGTAGAGGCTGATGAAGAGCCTCCACACATGGTTAACAGAGAAGCCCTAGCAGTTGCTATAGCTATCGCCAAAGCCCTCAACATGTATGTACCAGACGAAATACACGTTATGAGGAAAGTAGTGATAGATGGAAGCAATACCTCGGGCTTCCAGAGAACCTGTATTATTGGTTTAAACGGCTACATGCTAGATGGAGAGAGGAAAATAGGGATACAAACCCTATGTCTCGAAGAAGATGCTGCGAGAAAAGTTGGAGAAGAACCCGGTAGCGTACACTACAAATTAGATAGACTAGGAATCCCGCTTGTCGAGATCGCTACAGCCCCCGACATCAATGACCCCGAGCAAGCGGAGAGAGTAGCCTATAAGATAGGGCAACTAGTAAGGCTTACTGGCAAGGCTAAGCGCGGGCTCGGCACTATTAGACAAGACCTCAACGTATCGATCAGGGGAGGAGCGAAAACCGAGATCAAGGGTGTACAGCACCTCTACCTGATATCAAAGGTTGTCGAGTACGAAGTCGTTAGGCAACAGAAGCTACTCTGGATAAAGGAGGAGCTCTTGAAGAGAGGCGTTAAGCCCGAGGATATAAAGGACACCGTATACAACGTTTCCGACGTATTTGCTGGTACGAAGTCCAAGATCCTGAGGAGAGCTATTAGTAGGAAAGGCTATGGAGTATACGCTATTGTTCTTCCAGGGTTTAAGGGATTGCTAGGAGTAGAGGTTCAACCAGGTAGGCGGTTCGGCACGGAGCTAGCGGATTATGCACGTGTATGGGGCGGTATAGGCGGTATAATACATACGGATGAGCTACCCGGGTACGGTATCTCGGACGAAGAAGTTAGAGCTCTCTATGAAAAGCTACTAGCCGATCCTAGCAGGGACGCCATAGTGCTTGCCGCGGATAGAGAGGATAGGTCGCGCGAAGCGCTTAAAGCTGTTGCCGAGAGAGCGCGGATGGCTCTACAGGGTGTGCCGGAAGAGACCCGTGCAGCTAACCCTGACGGGACAACGAGGTATATGAGGCCTAGGCCGGGAGGAGCGCGTATGTATCCCGAAACCGATATACCCCCGATAGAGGTTACGGAGAGCCTCCTGAGAGAAGCCGATAGATACGTACCCGAACCCCTCGACACTAAGCTGAAGAGATTTGTAGAGGTGTATGGACTAAGCAGAGGTCTAGCTCTAACGGTTTTGAACGATCTAAGGCTAGACCTCTTCGAAAAGCTTGTCGAGAAGTACCGCGGTAGGTTATCGCCTACACTCGTAGCATCTACGATAACCAATACGATCAGGATGTTGAAAGGAGAGGGCATCTCTATAGAGAACATCGATGATCGCCATATCGAGGAAACACTAGACCTAGTTGCTGAGGGAGTTATTGCGAAAGAAGCTATACCAGAAGTCTTAGCAGAGCTTGCAAGAAACCCGGAGAAAAGCGCTCGCGAAGTAGTTAAGGAAAAGAAGCTAGTGAGCATTAGTATTGAGGAGCTCGAGAAGCTAATAGAGGAAGCTATAGAGAAGAACATAGAGAGTATTAAAGAGAAACCCCAGAAGGCATTTAACATTGTAATGGGAGAAGTTATGAGGATTGTACGAGGAAGAGTAGATGGAAGAGTAGTTGCTGAACACGTTAAGAAGAAGTTATTTTCCCTCCTTAGACAGTAATTAATATTAGCGATGAAGACTACTCCCGGAAATGATGCAAGAGATGATTTAAAGGCATTTGTCGGAGCTTCCACTTCCTCGATGATGAGTATCCCCGAGATGACTCAGATGATTATGCATGAGCGAACTGATATAAACCGGGTAGT
>QMWW01000126.1 GCA_003661825.1 Thermoprotei archaeon | reverse complement strand
ATACTATCCCCTCATTGAACAAGAGGTAGAAATAACCAAAGCAGGCGAAGAAGAGGAAGAAGCAGAAGTTATTGAAGGATCCCTTGTATTTGATGGACTAACGGGGCATATAGTTGTGAATGCTGGCGGTTCTTTTAAGTTTCTAAGAGAGCTTGGAAGCCTTTCAGAATTGCCCGACGAAGCTATACCTATACTCAAGATCCTGTCTGAAGAGAGATCTCTTGAAATAGGCGCTCTCAGCGCTAGAACACACATAGATCCCCTTGATCTAAAGCCACTGCTAGTAGATCTCTCGATGCGTGGTTTAATCGACGTATATGGAGATCTAGTAGAGCTGAAAACTATTGATGCAAAATACTTACACAATATTGAAGAGAAGCTAAGAAAGTATGGAGCAACGATTAAGAACGGGTCTCCTAGCACAGATAACTCAGGTATAAAGTGCGAACCACTAATACCACTATATAAGTTAGAAGAAGTAATGATAAGTCTAGGTATAGAAGTTGTTAAAACAAAGATATTGTACTATCCCCTATATGTTGCTCTACTGGAAGAAGAGAAAGGAGATATACGAAAAGAAAAAATAGTAATAGTTAACGGTATAACAGGGCTCGAAGAACCAGGTTTCGCACAACAGTTAACAATACCGGAGTTTTTTGATAAGATCAAATCCGTTAAAGGATATTCAATAGAGAAGATATGTAGCTAAATAGTGTTGCGGAATCGCTCCTTCTAAGCTAAACAACCTATTTATGCCTCATAGCGCTTTATTCTAGTCTAGGTGGCGTGGATGAAGGTATACATGGATCAAATAGTGATTTCCACCAACAGGAGGTTTCAGCTGGTAGATATAACTGAGCGTATTGAAGAAATAGTGGAGAGAAGTGGAGTTAGAAATGGTGTAGCGCTGGTATTTGCGCCTCATGCTACAGCAGCTATAGTGGCTAATGAGCATGAATCTGGACTTATAGAAGACATCCTAGACAAGGTTAAAGAATTCACAGAACCCGGTAGTAGTAAGTGGAGACATAATATTATAGATGACAACGCGCATGCTCACATAGGTTCAGCCCTTTTTGGTGCCGAGAGAGTATTCCCAGTAGCTAATGGCAGGCTTGTACGTGGTGTATGGCAAAACGTGTTCTTACTGGAAATGGATGGGCCGAGAAGTAGGAGAGTAGTACATGTAGTTGTGATGGGTGAGTAGCCATATGCAGAAATTCTACATTGCTAGAGAAGAAGACATACTAAACGGAGTTATAACAGACGTATATTTTGCTAGAACCGAGAAAATACTAAAAGCTAAAGGTATCAGGAAGAGGGTTAGGATGGAGCTACATACGACTAAGCTACCGCGAGGATATGAATGGGCCGTATACGCTGGATTAGAGGAAGTAGTAAACCTTCTCCGGGGCAAACCAGTTACTCTATACAGCCTCCCCGAAGGAACACTCTTCAAGGCCGGAGAACCATTAATGATCATCGAGGGATATTACGACGACTTCGCGGTCTACGAAACCCCTATATTGGGAATTCTAAGGCACTATACAAGCATAGCTACAAAAGCTGCACGTATCAAGAAACTAGCTAGAGACAGAACTGTACTATTTTTTGGATTAAGAGCTCTACACCCAGGTATAGCCCCTATGGCTGATAGAGCAGCCTATATTGGGGGAGTCGACGCTGTTTCGGGCGTTGCTAGTCAAAAGTATCTAGGCTTGGAGCCTGTTGGTACAATGCCTCATGCTTTAATAATAGTTTTTGGCCGTCAAGTCAATGCATGGAAAGCTTTTGATGAAGTGGTAGAACCTAATGTACCACGCGTAATGTTGGTTGATACATTCTATGATGAAAGAGAAGAAGCACTTATGGCTGCGCAAGCTCTTCGTGATAGATTGTATGGAGTAAGGCTTGATACACCAAGTAGTCGAAGAGGGAATATGAGGAGCATAGTCGAAGAAGTACGCTGGACGCTAGATATACACGGCTTCAAACATGTAAAAATAGTTGTTAGTGGAGGTATAGGTGAAGAGGAGATTATAGAGCTTCGCGATCTAGTCGACGCGTTCGGCGTAGGTACTACTATAGCCTTTCCGCCTAGTGTGGATATAAGTGCTGACATAGTAGAAGTATATGAAGATGGTGCATGGAAACCTATATCTAAGCGAGGTAAACTACCTGGTGCCAAGCAGTTATTTAGGAAGAGGCCAGGATTAAATGACCATATTGGATTATTTGAACGAAGTCAGCCTCCAGAACCCGGCTATAAACCGCTCCTGGTCAAATACCTTGATAACGGAGAGCTTGTAGAGAAACTGCCACGCATACAGGATATAAGGAAATACGTTCTAGAGCAACTGAGCGAAGTCCCAGACCCTACTCCGCTTAGGTAGGCGTTAGAGTTCAGACATATGTTTTTAAACATTTTTGCTAAGACTTATCTATGAGTATCTTGCCCGGAGGTGAAAGACATGAGTGATTGGTGGAGAAAGAGAAGGCGATGGTTCGATCTATTCGACGAATTCCTCAGAGACATAGAAGAAGAGATGTACAGGATAATGCGGGAATTCGAGAGGTCCTTCGAAGAGTATGAAAAAAAGCCTCCTAGCGAGCTTAGAGGAGAGAGAAGAGTAATCGGACCATATGTTTATGGCTTTAGAATAACAATAGGACCCGATGGAAAACCCGTTGTAGAGGAATTCGGTAATGTTAGGAGGTTCCGCGGACGACCAATTATTAGCGAGGAGAGAGAGCCTTTAGTTGATGTATTTGAAAATAACGATGAAGTTACAGTAATTGCAGAAATACCTGGAGTTGAAAAGGACAAGATTAGCCTCCAAGTATCCGAAGATAGGAGGAAACTCATAATTAGAGCTAGCGATACTAACAGGAAATACTATAAAGAAGTAGATCTCCCGGCAGAAGTAGATCCCGGATCAGCTAGGGCTAACTACAAGAACGGAGTACTAGAGGTAAAGCTCAAGAAAGAAAAGAAAGAGAAAAAAGGATTCCGGATCAAAGTAGAGTAAATAAAGCTATTTAGATTATTGTTTTGTGCTCCTGTACAGATACAGGTCTCTATACAGTTACGTAGCTATAGGTGGTAGTTTGATAGTCGGAGTTATGAGTGATACGCACGATAATGTAGAGTTAACTCTAAAAGCTATAAGGATATTCCTAGAGAACAACATAGATACAATTATACACCTTGGAGATATAATCTCGCCATTTATGCCTAGATTCATTAAAGGAGAGATCGGCGATGAAGAGGTTAAGATAATATCTGTACTAGGAAACAATGATGGAGACCCATACATGTTAGCTAAGTTATTCAACGAGTACAAGTGGATATTGCTGCCTAGTCCATCAGTCATAGAGTTAGACGGTATAAAGGTGTATCTTATGCATGGATTCAACGGTATAGACTTCACCGAAGCTATGGCTAGGAGCTTGCTTAGGAATATGGATGTCGAGATTCTTCTCTACGGCCATACACATAGGTATAGGGAAGAGAGAATTAACAACAAGCTATTACTAAATCCCGGAGAAGTCTGCGGCTACTTAACGGGCAATCCCAGTATCGCCATACTCGATACAGATAGATTAACAGTTAAACGGGTTGGAGTCAAGTAGTTGTCTTTAGATAGAATAGTCTATAGCCGTGGGAGACTAACGGGTAGTTAGCATGAGCGAAAAACTCCGTAGTGCAAGTATACCCGAGACAGAGGAAAAGAAGCAATATCACCTACTAGTTAAACCCGGTGATGTTAGTAGATATGTGCTGTTACCGGGTGATCCGGGTAGAGTAGTGAAAATAGCCAAGCTGTGGGATAAGTCGTGGAAAGTAGCAGAGCATAGAGAGTACACTACATACAGTGGGTACTACCGTGGAGTATTTATATCAGCCACTAGTACTGGTATAGGCGCTCCATCAACAGCTATAGCTATCGAAGAACTAGCTAGGGTAGGTGCAAACACCTTTATACGGGTAGGAACTACGGGGGCTTT
>QMWW01000125.1 GCA_003661825.1 Thermoprotei archaeon | reverse complement strand
TTAATCTTCAAGTGTTGTTTTTTCGAATGTTTTCGCGGCAATAGTTATCATCGCTATGGCGAACAGTGTTAGTATTGCTAGATCTGTTATCGGATTCATATACTCGAATCCTACATCAGCGCTTGCAAGCCAGTATCTTACGGCGTGGACAGAGTATGTTAGAGGGTTGGATTCAGCTATCAACTTCATCCATTCGGGCATGGTTGTCACGGGATAGAATACGCCGCTCACAAATACTAGGGGCATCGTTATGAGGTTTACAACCATTTGAAAGCCTTCCATACTTCTGAATTTCAGCGATATCGCTGTTCCTAAAGATGCGAATCCGAGAGACATAATGAATATGTAGCACATCACGAGAGGAGTATTGATGAGGTTAATCTCATTCGTTAATACTATGCTTAGCAACACTATTACTAACGATTGGATTGTTGTTACAATGCTGTCTCCAACAATTCTACCAAGTATTACAATACTCCTTGGTGCTGGAGCTACTAGGGTTTCTTTTAGGAACCCAAACTGTTTATCCCATATAACGCTTATACCAGAGATAAAGCTACCCATAAATGCTGTCATAACAATTACACCTGTTAGCATGAAAGTTACATAGTTCACTCCTCCAAACAGTTGCTTAAAGTAGTTGTCTATAGCGCTTCTCAGTATTTCAACAACGTTTGGTATATCTGGTATCCCTGGTATCGATGGGATGTTCTGCGGATTGAATATGCTTCCCCAGCCAAGCCCTAGAAAAACCATCCATATCAACGGGTTTAGAATAGTCATGGTTACTCTAGATCTAGCATTCCACCATCTCTTCAACTGCCTATATATCATAGCTGTGAATGCATTAAATGCACTCATCTGAACCTCACCATTCTTCTCTTTGGAATAGGATGTAATTCAGATGAATCCCTCAACTCACGCCCAGTTAGATGTAAGAATACTTCGTTTAATGTTGGCCTTCTATAGCTTACCTCGGTTATCTTCAATCCTTTAGATTCAGCAATATGAAAAACTTCGGGAAGAGCTTTAGTAGCGTTGTCAACAACGAGCTCTAATCTGTTGTCTCTAAGCACTTTACAGATCTTAGCAAAGCTGAATATGTTACAAACATTGATATCGTTATTTACGTTGTCTATGGCTACATATATTACGTCTTGTCCCAACATGGACTTCAGTTGATCGGCTGTACCCATAGCTAAGATCTTCCCTTTATCCATAATAGCGATTCTATCAGCAAGCTCTTCGGCTTCGTCCATGTAATGAGTAGTCATAAGTATTGTCATGTCGAACTCTTTCCTTAGATACTTTATGTAGTCCCATATCCTAGCTCTAGTATGCGGGTCCAAACCGATGGTAGGTTCGTCTAGTATAAGTATTTCGGGTTCATGAAGCAAGCTTCTTGCTATCTCTAGACGCCTCCTCATACCACCGCTGTAGTACATAACCTTCTTGTGGGCGAAGTCCTTTAATTCGACTAGGTCTAGCAACCTCATTATCTTTTCATGTAGCTCTCTCCCTCTCAATCCGTAGAGTTTTCCATGTATGTACATGTTATCGTATCCGGTCAACTGATTATCGAGGCTAGGATCTTGGAAAACAATACCTATCTTCTTCCTCACCTTATCGGCTTCTCTAACAGCATCGTAATCAGCGACAAGCACCTTGCCTTTCGTAGGTTTGAGTAAAGTAGCTATTATATGGATAGTAGTTGTTTTACCTGCTCCGTTAGGGCCTAGTAACGCGAATATCTCCCCCTTCTTAATACGGAAGCTAATGCCGTTAACAGCTACCACATCTTTGAATTTCTTCACAAGATCCTCAACGACAACCATGCAGCTCAAGTCAAATCCCTCAGATCACTAATATCCCCTAAGAATCTTTCAACAGCCTTCTTCAGCTTCTCAACATCTTCCTCGCTCAGCTTATCGATATTCATAAAAACAGCTTTGAGCCTCCCTATAAGCTCATGGAGTTTGCACTCTTTGATCCTCCTAGACTTCTTTTCGAACAACTCTAAATACTTTCTATTCTTCTCTAGAAACTCTCTACCTTCTTGGGTAATCTCGTAGACAACAACCTTCTTACCGCCAACACTAGTCTCGTTTGCAACCGCAAATCCCATATCAATAATTCTCCTTAAGATAGGGTAGATAAGTCCAGGACTCAGCTTATAACCGTACTCTTCCTCTAAACGCTTCATAATCCCGTAACCATGCATAGGTTCTTTACTAAGCATATCGAGAACCTTTAGCATAACGAGATCCTTAATTCTTCTCCATAACCTGCCTCTAGCTACATGATAACCACACATAATATATCACGCGATATATTACGTGATACTCGGTTTTAAAACTTGTTGCTTTCCCAAGAGAAAATGTTGTAACATCTATGTACTTAGTCTTGAGCGAAGCGGGATTTTATAATAATTGACAATAATCCTATCTCTATGCTTCGAACTTATATTCTTTGATAGCTATACCTATGTGTTGAAAACACGTAGAACACTCTTGCCTGCTTAGGTTCTTATGATGGCAAGAACATTTCATCCCAGTTAGTTAGCCAGGGTAAATATGTTAGCACAACAACGAAGAAAGGTATTGTATTTGATGTTTTTGGTGCGGCGGCCGGGATTTGAACCCGGGATCGCCGACTTGGGGGACCAACGCGATATGAAAGAAAACATATCAAACGATATGAAGGTGTTGCAGTTATGATAATCAATACACATAGCCATGGAAGCTATTACTCGAAGTCTGATATGAAAGGTCTATATAGGGCTATTGAAGTTCCTTAAACTTTAGCTAACTTACTCACAAGACCTATTATTCCAATTGTCCACAATACAGCTAGGTACTGATATTAGCTAGGTAGATTATAAGTGCCTATATGATGATTGATCTATGCTATCTATATTACTATATGTTTGTCCTAGGTCTTAACTCTAGCTCTCTTCTCCATTCTCTGAACACTATTTCGAACTGCTCAAAGAATCCCTGTCGTCCAAGTATTGCTAAGTCTGAGGTGATATATTCCGTGAACGCTACCGGTACCTTTAGTTTTCCTAAACCCTCTATCTCTACTTCTACCTCTTTCTTTATGTAGGCTAGTACATAGCCTCCAACACCAGCTAGGTACTCCCTCTCAGCATCTCTTAGATCTATACCTGCATCATCAGCAACACTGATGTGAAATAAGCTTACAGTAGCACCACTATCTACTAGTGCATACAGCTTAGTTACGTATCTACCTCTAATCGCTACTGGAATCATAGGGTAGTATCTTCCACGAACATTAACATAGCTAAACACTCTACAAACACACAAGAAACTACACCCTGAGTTACTAAGGGGTTCGCCTAGACAACTAGTAGATTGTGGCTTGGAACTTTAATTACATAGTACTCATCACGTTTATACCCTTTCTTCTCCATAACTCTGCGGAGTTCTTCAAGGGAATTAGCCCACGCAACTACCTTTCCATCCTTTATAGCAGCCCACTTACCTGGAGGCACCCTATCAAGCTCACCAGGCTTTACAAGCTCTACAACCTCAACCCCGGACAAATCTAGACACCACACTATATCTATAGTAAAAACCTTGATAACCCTTTTACTACAGCTAAAGATAATAAGTGCTTATACTTCTACGAATTCAAACTCTAACTTAGGAGTTTTTAGGGTTATTGACTCTAGTATGCATGTCTAAGGATGATGATATGTATAGTTGCCAACGTTTGTTGGAAGAAGTCTTGGAGTTAAGGGAAGCTGTCCCATTCTTGGTGCGGCGGCCGGGATTTGAACCCGGGATCGCCGACTTGGGGGACCAACGCGATATGAAAGAAAACATATCAAACGATATGCAAGGGTTTCCGATGTGATAGTCAACACATATAGTCCTAAATGCTATTACTCGATGGTCAATATGAAAGGTCATTGATCCACGTCTGTCCGCTAGTAATCCCTATTTCTCTTATCTTGCCTACACAGAACTCCATTCTAGATTTATCTTGCATAATATCTCAATTACCTTACCAGTGCTAAT
>QMWW01000124.1 GCA_003661825.1 Thermoprotei archaeon | reverse complement strand
GTCTCCGTACAGTTTATGAGACGGAGACGGCTACGTACAGCGCTTATTCTAGTAACTGTGATAGTAGTAATGTTCTCATTAACGGGATTAACTTCTATAATACCTGTTTCAACAGCTACATTCACAAGACCTACAGTGTACTCTCCAGCATATAAGGGAATGATGATACGAAGGCTGACCATTCGGGAGGTTCCTCAAAATATCATCGATCCTAACAACATAGACATAATCCAAACACTCTCAGGTCTTAACTTCTCGAAGAGGGTTTGGTGGTATCCTGTCTCTGTCTGCGGGAAATCTGTATACACTACGGTCAAAAGTGATAGTGGCGAGTTCAATATTAAGGCAATGCTTGGACTTGATCCTAATGAAGTTTTAAATCTTAGTAGTGCTATAATGGCTGGACGTTGGATTACGAATGAGGATTATTATGCCTGTATACTCCCAGATAATATAGCTGACGCGCTAAAAGTTAATGTAGGGGACGTTATAAGTATCCCTTCTCAAGGCATTAAGCTAAGGGTAATCGGTATCATAAGTACCGATATAGCTAATAAGTTAAATGACCTAGATGGATATCCCATAACTCCACTTAATCCTGACTCGGTAAGCCAGTTGCTCCGTGGCTATGTACAGGAAGAAGTCTGGGTACCCCTCTCCTTCAGAGAAGTCATTATAGTACCTTCACGCCTATTGCTTGATTTGGGAGGCTATATAGCAAGTCTAGCTACGCGGTGTGATGATTTTGAGGCGCTTAGGAATAACGTCACAAGATTAGCCATGTCATTACAGCTCCTCAACTTCTACTTATGTGATGGTAGGAATGTATTAATGGCAAGCCCATTTACGGCCTTCAGCTTGTATGGCTGGACATTAGTACTGACACCCGTGCTGATAGCAGCATTCATAATGGCTAGCACTATATTGGGTAATGTTAGGGAACGTAAAAGAGACATAGAGACTATTAGCTCTCTCGGGCTATCGCCGAGAGGTGTAGGGTTCCTATTCATAATAGAGACGCTATGTTATGCTCTCACGGGATACACAATAGGCTATTTAGGAGGGATGTTAGCGAACATACTGTTATATAAATTCAATGTACTGCCTCCAGAATTCATAGTCAATTCCTCATCACTAGCGACTTCCATAGCACTAATTATGGGCATGTTGGCTGTGCTAATACCATCGATATACCCTGCGGTGACCGCTTCAAGAGTTGTAGTTCCATCGCTAGAGCGAAAGTGGAGAATACCCACCAAGCCTAAGGGTGATGAATGGGAGGTACCGTTACCCTTCTCTACGAAGGATGAAAAAGAAGTTCTTGGAATACTTAGGTTCATGGAGGAATATCTGGACGCTCATAGAAAGGAGTCGCCTGAGGTATTCATAGTTGATGATGTATATGTCAGAGGTGTAGAAAGAGAGCTACATGCTCAAACACGATTGCAACCACTTGAAGCCGGCGTCGTACAGGATGTTTTCCTGAGAGCTATATGGTCAGAGAGCGAAAGTCGATATACGTTTACACTTTACCTTAAGCTTTTAGCTGGTAGGAGAGAAGTGTGGATCTCCCGTAATAGGGAGTTTATAGATGCTATTAGGAAGCAACTCCTGTTATGGAGGAGTTTAACTCCGAGCGAGAGAGGGTCGTATATTGAGAAGATGTTAGGAAGTGATAAGGAATGAATGGGGAGAGGAGAGAAACCCAAAAGATAGCTATTAGTGAAGAATTTAAGCCCGGATTTACATGGAGATCTGCGTTAGCACTAGTATTTGCATCTTTGACTATCTTACCCGTTAACCTATATCTTCAGTTAGTATCGGGCGCTACGATTGCCGGTGCAGCAACATACATAACTCTAATAGTCTTTACGGAACTAGCTTCTTTAATGGGTAGCCCTCTAACAACGCAAGAAGTGTTTATAATATTTATGATGGCATCCGTGGTAGCTGGTAGTCCAGTTTATATAAACTTTGTCTATAGGTCTTACTTTGTAACTTCTCCTATTACCTGGACGTTTAAAGATCCGTTCTCTGGAAAACCATTACCTGAGGTAATTCCATCCTTTTGGGCACCACCATATTATTCCATGGCACACAAAGTTCGTTCCTTCTTACACCCAGAATGGATCTTTCCACAGTTGCTCTCTCACTTTCAATTCGGAATATTATTCATTATACAGGAAATCGCTTTAACCATGCTCTGTTCAGCGCTTTATTTGGATATCGAGGAATTGCCGTTCCCATTAGCTGATGTAAATTATCAGCTAATTGAAACACTTTCCACAAGAAGTGAAGAAAAGATGAATGTATTTCTCGGTTCAGCGTTTATAGGCGCATTTTACTCGTTTATCGTATATGGTATTCCCACATTAATGCTTGGACTCTTTAATGTCCAGTTACAGATAATACCAGTTCCATGGGCTGACTTAACTACAGGATATCTCGGAGTGGAGAAAATCATGCCTGGTGCTTGCTTCGGCATCTCTACAGATCCACTCGCATTTGCTACGGGCTTTATACTTCCATTAAGAGTTTTAATTTACATGTTTATAGGGTCTGTAGCAACTTGGACTTTTGGTAATTGGTTAGCGTTAACCGTTTTCAGGAGTTATTTCCCGCAATGGGCGTCAGAATGGAAGAGGGGAATGAGCCTGTCATTAATATGGCAAAGATCGCTCTTAAGAGTTTGGATAGGCCCACAAATCGGGATAATAGTAGGTCTTTCTATCTTGACCTTCCTTTGGAGTTTTAGGGCGATCTTAAGGTCACTTAAAAGTTTAATGAGGGCCCGTGGGCTTAGGGAGAAGGGATATCTACCGTTACCTGTGCTGTTATTAATGTACCTAGGTGCTACGGGTCTATCTGTTTTATTATTCCACTTTTTTGTCCCAGACTTCCCAATACTTTTCGCCGCGCTGGTATCTATGGGCTTTTCCTTCCTACTAGCCACGGTAAGTACAAGGATAAGAGGAGAGACGACAATTTATGCATACCCGCCATATATATGGTGGGGCATCGTGTACCTCTCAGGCTATCCAAAGACTGATGCGTTCTTCTTCCAACCAGTTATCGGAGGGTCATCCGTGCCTCTTTGGACGGAAGCATTAAAAACAGCACGCTTAACACGTACTCGGATGTTTGATTTCTTTAAGGCATTCATATTTGCTTTTGTGCTTTATCTTGCATTCAGCTTTATCTTCGTGTCGTTCTTCTGGCTTATGGCGCCAATACCTTCGTATGTATATCCATGGACCACGATACAATGGCCAATACAAGCTATAACCGAATGTATGTGGTATAGTAGACAGATAACCACGAGAGTCGATCTAATAGGTTACTCTATAGCATTCGTACTGATATTAGGCGTTATTCAGAAAGTATTAGCAAGGCTGACAGGCTTCTCATTAGATGTAGTCAGTCTTTTAACGGGAACCACAGTAATACCACCAGGAGTAGTTACCATGCTAATAGGGGGACTAGTCGGAAGATTTCTCCTTCAAAGGATTTTTGGCAGAGAAAGATGGAGAGAGATCAATTCCCTCGTAGTAGCTGGGATTGCAACAGGAGAAGGGATAATAGTTGGTATAGCAGCTGCTTCAATTCTAATGTTTAAGACTGCTTGGATAAAACCATATTAAGATTGAGAATGGTGGGTTGATTATGAAGAGTAGAGAAAGGGTTATTCACGCGCTAGAGCTTGAAGAACCAGATGTAGTACCAACATTTGAAATGATAATATCTCCTCCTAAAGTCGTAGAGCAAATCCTCAATAGGAAAAGCGTGTATAATAATATAGAGTATCTTTTAGAATTACGTCTTAAAAATCTCATAAATCCTGATGACAAGAAAGATATAGAAAATATAAATCGTATGTACGTTAAAGACATATATGAGGTATATAAGCGACTTGATTTAGATATGATACGCTTTTCTCCACATGAAATCCACATACCAAAAAATGTACGTAAAATCGATAAGAAGACTTGGGAAATCGATGGCGTGCAATACAGGTATGATTCGTATAGCTTATGGCTAACAGATCCACGTATGTCTTTCTT
>QMWW01000123.1 GCA_003661825.1 Thermoprotei archaeon | reverse complement strand
GGTTGCTAGAGAGCTTTTCGGGAAGCCCCTTAGCAAGCTAACAAGAGATGAATGGGAAGAGCTTTCAATGCACCTCTACACCATGTACAGGACTAGGGATGCAATAGTGTCAGCAATACACCCTTTGAGACTGGTTCTCAAGCAACTAGGGTACGATAAGGAAGAAATCAAGGAGCTGTTCCCCTATCCATCCTCTGTGAAGGCTAAGTCCCGGCACGAGGACCCGCCCCCTTATGTACCCGGGGAAGTCCTTGACAGAGTTGTGTTCAGCATATATGAAGATGTTTACCGTGCCCTCTTCTGCTTAATGAGGATTACCGGTGCCCGTATAGAGGAGATCACACTGCTTAAGAGGAGGAACATTATCAGCGATGACGACGGTATATACGTGAGGTTCGATGTAACCAAGAACGGCCTTAGGAGGGAGATACCGCTCAACTGGCCGGGCTTCGAGAGGCATCTGAAAGTGTTCTTAGCGTGGTACTATGGCCAGCACCCAGATAGGGACAACGATGATGCATGGCTCTTCCCAAGAACCACAGACCTATCGAAACCTGTCCCAAGGAACTTTGCATATTTAGCTTTAAAGCGGGCCGCTAAGAAGATTGCAAAACGTGATAGAGAAGTGCATAAGTACCTCAGCTACATCCACCCCCACCAATTTCGCCATACAAGGGCGTATGAGCTTGTGTTTGCAAACTGGAATGTCAGGTGGATAATGTATTATATGGGATGGAAGAAAATAGACATGGTGCTGAGATATACAAGAGCATTCGAATTACGACAAGTGTACAAGATGATGATTAATGGAAAACAGGATAACAATGGTAATAATGTTAAAGTATGCCCCAGATGCCACGCGCTAGTACCTGTAAATGCAAAGTTCTGCCCATACTGTGGGCTAAGACTCGTAGACTACGACATTGAAGAAGTGATAAGAAAGACTAAGGATAAAGAAAAACTGCTTAGATTAGCAATGCTATTAGTTGAAAAGGCTGGGGCAGAGTCGCTTAAAGAACTCCTTGTCTCTCGTTGAAGCATGCTCTAGCAACAAGGGATATATTACTCTCAACCACCTTTTAACCTCTTCATCCTCAAGCAGTTTCTTATTCTTAGACAGTATACTCCTTATTCTAGAGATTATACTCCTTACATTCTTCCTCTGAACCACCGCTACCCTTTGAATTAGAATAGCTAAGTATATTTAAATAGTAGGAAATGATCATTGATATGAGAATATCGGTACTGCTAGGACTTCGTGAATTGTTAGGAATCTCCTCCCTCTTTTTTCACCGAATAAGTACTTCTCTGTAAGCATTCTCGTAATATTGGTTATGTGGAGGTCGCCTCGTTCATCGACCCATCTTCTCCGCATATCTTCTGGGTGACTCAGGAATAGGTAGGAGAACTTGTAGTAAGTAGGTATGCTGATAAGCCATTTTACTTCTTCGCAGAATTTACCCACACATACTCTCCCTTTATATATCTCCCATGGCTTGAAGCGTAGCTTAAGACGTTTTGATGGAGGAGAGATCTCGAAATAGTAGACGGCTACACAAGTATAGGGCTCGATATCTGTTTCTTCTCCACGAAGTATAAGTCTGGATGCTAGGTAGTACACGTAGTCTTTGAATTCCTCTAGTTCTTTGACCGGGGTATTCTCGAATAACACTACTTTACCCTTCTTAGTATACCTCCTCGACAGCCTAAGTCTTACCTGATCAGGTATAGTCCCCGGTATAATACCTATACCTGAAACCCTCAACCTATTGAAGAGAGGTTTCAGATAAGTCTCTAAAGAAACATCTACACCAACCCCTCTTAAAAGCCCCGCAAGATCCTTAACAGACTTCATACATACCCCCAGTAATATATGGTAACCAAAACGTATATAAAATAGACGATTCGATTACGCAGTACATTTTTCATGGTAAAATGTATATTAGATAGACAATCGATTTGGTTACTTTATGGAAAATGTGACTGAACCGACATGGCATCCATGTGATGGTGTTTTATAGATTTCTTGATTGTATATTCGGTAGGTTTTATAGATTCCAGAATTATGCATTTTATATTGGGGAGGGATAGTGTATGTTGTAGTTGTCTCGGGAAGTGGGGATGTTAAGAGGCTTGCCAGCAGGTGGAGGTGGAACTACAGGTATAAGCATAGAGAAGTTGATTGGGCTGTTCTCGCTGAGCAGAGTATATCTAATGGGGTTATAGTGGTCTTCAATAGCTCGCTTCTAGGGCTGTTCAGCGCTCTTAAGGTCTCAGAGATAGCCACGGGTCTCGGTTTTAATGCAAAGATTTACTGGTTGGATGTATTCTATTCTCCTGATACTTTCTTTGAGGAAGAACTCAGGGAATACGCTTACATGGGTGCTACAGGGAAGGATATAAAAAGAGTAGTTAAGGGTAGGCTTTCTAGTAGGCTTCCTGAAACATTCTCTATGGTTAGAGAGGATAGAGTATATGGTTTTGGAGCCTATACTCTAGGTGATAGAGAGTTGAAGCTGGCTGTAACATCTTGGAGAAGCAATGTGAAAGCTAGATTACCGGAGAGTATGAGAGGACATGTACTTCTTGAAGCATTCCGTAGCAAGGAATTTATAGTATTACTTAAAGGCTCGCTACTATCACTTCTCTTCATATCTAGGTTAGAGAAAATATTTAGAAGGAAAGCTTGGAGCATGAGATTCTATAGGGGCACACTCATCGAGGACACCGAGAAACACATCGATGAGAAGCTGAGAGAAAAAATAGAGAAAATACTACCACACCTACTCTATGACATAAGGAGAGCACTAGTAAAAGGAAGGTTACCACGAGGAAAACAAAGAAAAGAAATCATAGAAGCAATGCAATATTAGATTTCTCTCTATTGCGAAATTTTCTCATATTTTTATATTTCTCAGACGTATTTTTGTGGTGATATCGTGCCCGTAATCACCCAAGTATCAAAGATACGGTATAGGCGTCAAGATGGGGCTTTTTTCATATACCTATGGAGAGAGTATAAAGAGCTTTGGATGAAGCTTAGAGAGAAGAAAATCCCCATTATCGTGAGGATAGAGATCCCCGATGATATATTGAAAGAAGATAGAAAGGAGAATAATAGGCAAGAAAGACATGGCGGAGAGAAGGTAGTGGTGTTCAAGGGATTCTGATAATTAACAAAAGGAGGTGGAGGGAGCGGTAGTCATGAAAATATCTGTGTACACTCCTTATAAAATTAAATATACACGGGAGCTATCGCGATTGTTACTGGTTCATTTGCCTCCCTATAAAGGCAGGTGCTATGGACTTACAGGAAATTTCTTACCTGTTATTGTAGTTGTACGTAGTAATAGGAAGTTTAACAAGATGAGGGGATGGTATTGGACAAACTATGCTGTAACAAATCCATATGCAAAGCTTAGCGAGCGAATGAAGTTACTACCTATTGATAATGAGCTAGTTATTAGGCTATGGTATAGATTGAGAACCATTGATATCGAATCTATAGTTTTGAAGAAAGTAGACGTAGATAATGATAGAGTACACCAATATGCAACAGTAGTTAGTCCCAATTTAGGGAAGATCTTCTTATTCTACCTTAATGACGATAAGAAATGGCTAATGAGGGCGCTGGAGAAAGATGTTCATGCTAAACCATTTCGTTTCAGACGTTTCGGTAAAACGATAGTTAATTATGTCTCAGATGATCTCCGTATAGTATCATTATTCATGGGGATTCACCTATGAAAAGCAGACTAAGCAAGTATGTATTCATGTTTTTTACTAATACTGATAAAAATGTGATAGGATTTACGGGTAGCTTCCGTCCAGTTCGGATAAGGATAAGAAAGATTAAACTATTGCCTAATTGGTACTTAGTGCTGAAGAGACCTACAAATAAGTTTGTTGTAATCGATAGCTATAGTGCTATTAGATCTCTTGACTATGAGGATATATTCTATTATCGCAAGCTCCTCCTTATCCGATATACTAAACTAATTAATAGTGGTAAACGAAGGATAGGGCATCTTAAAGTAATTAGTTTACGTGAGCTTTGGAATCAT
>QMWW01000122.1 GCA_003661825.1 Thermoprotei archaeon | reverse complement strand
TATGAGTACATAGATATATGCTGTTAAAGGTAATACTATTGCAGTTGTAGCAAAGAATAGAGCCCAGCTTCTTAGTACTAGTACTAAGCTAGGCTTTCTCATCGCTACAGACCTATATGAATTCAGGGCCTCTAAAAATACATCATGATGTGATCCTACTATGCGGTTGAAGAGAAGTGTTGCAAGTGATGCTACTACAATAACATATACTATATTATTCATAGATAGAAACTCTGCACCAATGGTTAGGTAAGTCATATAAATCACAATAGACGTATTGAGTATGGCTAGAATTGCTGAGTTCATTAGATAACTCGAGAATATGGTATAACTAGTTACCAGTAAAGTGTAGTGGTAGTTGATCACCGGGTATACACTAGTACTGAGTACGTTATATCGTAGTAAAATAAAAACAGCTATATTGCTTAGAGCCTGGATAGAGTAGCGCAGTGTAATCTGCCTATCCCCACTGCCAGGATCCATGATGTAATTCTCTCCCAGCGTTATATTGATAGTTCCCTATACTAATACAGTATGTATTCGTAGTTAAATAGTGGTCTGGTATAGTGAGCGAGTCACTATGGGATACATGAAAATGAATGAGCATAACCGTTTCATGGCATGTTTGGAGAGAATAGGATACAAACGGTTCACCCAATTACAGAAGAAAGTATTCAATATAGTAACTCGTACTAGAAGTTCAGTAATCGTAGTAGCTCCAACTGGAACAGGGAAAACAGAAGCGGCTATAATACCAGTGATGTATTTAATAAGAGTACAGCATTTGAAACCTATTTCAGCAGTCTATATCACGCCCCTTCGTTCCCTCAATAGAGATATTACGAGGAGGATTACCAAATTAGCTGAGTGCTTCGGATTAACAGTGGGTCTCAGGCATGGTGATACCCCGCATAGTTTGAGGAAGGCACTAGCGCAGTCACCACCTCATATCCTCGTAACTACGCCAGAGACGTTTAACTACATTATTGTAAATGATAGAATGAGAAATTACCTTTCTAATCTGCAACTCGTAATAATTGATGAATTTAGGGAAATGATGGAGAGCAAGCGTGGCCTTCTTCTTTTTGTCATTATTTATTTGCTCGAAGAGTTGTTACTCAAAAGGAAACTGATCAAAATAGCTCTAACCGCAACTCTTAGAAAAGAAGAAGAAGCAAAGGCAATTCTTTACGGATCCCGTTATGCAGTTAATGTTATGGTAGTTAGGGATCACTCGCTTAAAAGAATGGGGATCAAGGTATTGATTCCAAGAAAAGCAAAACTAGGATTAACTGGGTTCATATCTGACTCTAGACTTGCATCGCGAATCGCATACTTGATCAAAGTATTTAATGAATATCGGGGAGTACTAGTTTTTACGAATACACGGTCTTTGGCCGAGAAGCTAGGGTATTTAGTTAATAAGGTAAATGAAGAACTAGGGCTGAAAGAAATCAAAGTAGGCGTTCACCACGGTAGCCTAGCACGTTTACATAGACTAGAAGTTGAGGAAGGTTTTCGTAAAGGCGTTATAAAGGGACTGATAGCTACTTCTAGCATGGAGCTAGGTATAGATATTGGACACGTAGATTATGTTGTGCAGTACATGTCCCCTCGCCAGGCTACAAGGCTCTTGCAAAGGATAGGACGAAGCGGGCATAAACTAGAGGGTGTGTCGCGGGGTAGCATAATAGTTGGGGATGATCTTTTACAAGTCGTTGAATCCATAGTCTTAGCTAGAAGAGCTATTTCGCACGATCTTGAAGACGAAAGGATCTGCAGATCTCCCCTTGATGTCTTGGCATATGCTATTGCTGTTTTTGCCGTTGCACTAGGTTGTATTGAAAAGTATAGTCTTTACAGTCTATTGGTAGATCATCCGCTATACGAAGATTTAGATATAGATACTTATACGAAACTCCTTAATTACTTGGAGTATGCGAGAATAATTAGAGTAGTAGGGAATAGAATAGTACCTACAAAAAAGACCAAGCTCTACATCTATAAGACATCGATGATCCCAAAAACCCGCGACGTACCAGTCATTGAGATATCCAGTGGTAGACAGGTTGGGTCACTTAACGAGGAATATGTTGTACTGAGCATAAGAGAGGGCGATTCCCTAGTTTTAGGTGGGCTTCCATGGAAGGTGGTAGGCTACGACCCGAAGGATGCCAAATTATTCGTTGAAAAACAGGTTTCTATGAAGGAAATAATTATTCCGCATTGGGAAGGAGAAAATATCCCAGTCGAGTACAGTGTGGCACGAGAGGTAGGTAGTGTTATCCGAAGATTAAAAAATGATCTACCTATGCGTAAGTTCTACACAGACTATATTGAGCTTTTAAGTAGTATTCGGGAGAAAGCCGAAGATATGGGAGATGACAAAACTATTGTAGTTGATTATTGTGATAAACTGGGAGTGATAATAATTAATGTATTTGGAGGTACGCGGGCTAACAGATTCATCAAAGATTTGATTAGAACGGTAATCACGAATAGATATCCATTTCTTAAGTTGCGTAGTTACTCAACCCCTTACGCTGTTCTATTACAGCTAGAAGATCCCTTAGCCGACAAGTATGTAAAAGACTTACTCGAGCTAGTGGAGAATACATTAATTAACTTAGATAAGTACTTGGATATCAATACTATCCACAGCATAGCTGAGAGCCAAGGACCTTTATACTGGAGGATACTACATGTCGCACAACGCCTTGGAGCAATAGATCCCGACACAAGCATTTCATCGCGTAATCTACTCAGCGGTTTCATCAACACCATTATTGGCGAGGAAGCCCTCAAAGAGGTTATCTATAAAGACTATGATGTAGACGTAGTAAGAAAGATAGCATCCCTACTAAAAAGAGGGGTTATTAAAATAATTAAGAGATACAGTGTAGAACCATCAACATTTCACAACGAAGTCCTAGGGTATATTGAGCTACCGCGGGGGTTCTCACTAGAGCCCTTTGATGAAGAAGCTTACAAAGAACGTATACTTAACAGGATGTTAGCACTGATATGTATAAACTGTGGTTTTGTGGAAAAAGGTAGAGTAAGGGATCTTATAAAGAGAGATAACTATAGGTGTCCTAATTGTGGGCTATTAACACTAGCACCGATAAAATCTAGTGGTGAAAGAGAACGTGAGATCGTAATCAAAGCTAGACAGAGAGCTAAGCTCAGTGTGGATGAGCGACGGATTTTAGAAGATCTAAGGAAAAGGGCCATACTTCTAGCAGAATATGGGGATCTAGCCTTAAAGGTTTTGGGAGGTCGTGGCGTAGGCGTGTCTGAAGCGGTAAGGATCATTTCCAAATTAGGAGGAGTAAGTAGTGATGCCGTTTATAAAGAATTATACGAGGCCGAAAAGAAGTTTCTTAAAATTAAGAAATATATTGATAAGAGTGCTAACTAGGTGTAGCCTCATTAATCGATCTAATAATCACGAGCATCTTGTATTCCTCGGGAACTCTTCTTCTACTGCTTCGCTTCCATGATCCAGGATCGTTCAGTATAAGAGGCAAAACTACTCTTTCAACTAGCATTTCAGCTATTGGACACACCTCTAGGCAGATTCGGCAACCGCTACAACCGATTCCGGGAAACGGAGTTTGTTCTACTAGTCTAATCGCCTTGAAAGGACACCAAAGAACGCAGCTACCGCATCTAGTACATCCATGTAAGCGATACAGTATCTTGATCACGTCTACCATGTCTTCTAAGTTCTCTGAAGTAATATAAGGAGAGATTTCTAGTACCTTATCTCTTATAAGTATTTGAGTATACTTAGTTTCCACAATAACTACTTCACTAGACTCCTCTAATATCTTAGCTTTTAAGATTCTAGAATATGATTTGAAGGCTTTCCTAGTATGTTCGTTGAGTAATTTCTTGGTAAATATGATAGTTAAAGAATTCTTCTCACACTTAACGTTTAGTGGTGCGAGTTTTATATTGTTCTCGATAAGTCTAGCTCTGTATTCAGCCTTCCAGTCAATCACATACCCTTTAAGTTGTTTAGCTATTCTGTGTTTAGCTACGGCTGGTGTTAACCAGCGCCATAATCCCAGCTTTATCCAT
>QMWW01000121.1 GCA_003661825.1 Thermoprotei archaeon | reverse complement strand
TGGCAAATTTGTTGGAAGTACTTGAAGAAAAGGGACTTGAAAAGAAGGATGCAACGCAGTTACTCAGAGGATACGGCTTTGCAGAGTACTCGAAGTACTTAGCTAAGAGAGGTTGATCCATATAAGTGAGGGCTACAATACTTTAACTAGAGTTGAAGGAGAAGGAAAGATCCTGCTAAAAACGGTTAACAATAAAGTAGTCGATGTCGAGATCGTTGTAAGCGAAGCACCTAGATTCTTCGAGTACCTCGTGCTCGGTAAACCCATAAATATGGTAGTGGACACTGTCAGCAGAATATGCGGTCTCTGCGGTTCTTCATACTCGCTCGCAGCTGCAACTGCGTTTGAAACCTGCCTAGAAGTAGAGGCTAGGAGAGAGGCAGTAGAGCTAAGAAAAGCTCTTCACCTAGCCGAGCGCGTAAAGAGCCACATTATCCACATATTTCTCCTAAATCTCCCAGACTATCTTGGAGTACCATCTATACTTGAAGCCCAGGAAATACACCCAGTACTGCTAAGAGAAGTATTTAATATCTTGTCTTGGTCGAGGAGGGCAATGGAGGTACTAGGCGGTAGATTCCACAATGTCCTAAACATCAGAGTCGGTGGAGTGTACAGAGCTCCGGAGAGGAACGAGGTAGCGAAGCTTTTGAAGAAGCTTGAGAAGCTGATACCAGAGTTTGAGGCAATTGCAGACTTCGTTCTGAGTATAGATAAGTCTTTAGGCGATGCTTACGTAGAGAAGCAGCTAGCTCTCTACAATGGTAACGAGTACCCTCATATAGGCTTAGAGGTACGCGCTGTAGGAGAAAACTTAGGTATAGGACTTAAGGATTTCGAGAACTACTTAAAGGTAGAGCAAAAGCCTTGGAGCAATGCACTACACTATAGACTACCAAGTGGTGAGAGCTACCTAGTAGGACCCATAGCGAGGTATAACCTAGCGTTCAGCTACCTACAGAGAGAAACAAGAGACTTAATGAAAGTATACGGATGGACCCCTCCGATACGCAACGTCTTTCAGAGCATAGTAGCTAGGATAGCCGAAGTGCATGATTCACTACTCAGACTACGCGAATTCCTAGAGAACTATAGAGAATTCGATCCAAAGCCTACACCGCAGATACAGCCTATGGGAATAGGTGGAAGAAGGACTTGTATTGCAGCTATTGAAGCACCACGTGGAATACTATACCATAGATACGACTTAGACGAAAATGGAAGGGTAGTCAGCTGCAATATTATCGCGCCAACTGCTCAGAACCTAGCAGCTATGGAGGATCTTGCGAAGGCTAAAGCTGTGGGAGAAGAAGCATCTAGAGCTTTAAGAGAGTGGATAACAAGACTTATAAGATCATTTGACCCATGTATATCGTGCTCAGTTCATGTTGTACGGCTAAAACAAGTGTAGAGAAGGCCTAAATACTGGGATCAACTGGATAAGTAGCAGACGAATGACTACTAAATAGTTTCTATCTCTTTTTCACTCATGTACTTCTTAACCTCTGATAGTACTTCTTCGCTCTCACTAAGATTTAAGAGCCTGGTCACTAAGCGGTTTTTCAGCTCTTTAGCCTCTAGTTTAGATATAGTATATTTGATCAAGCCGACTACGGGTGGATTAACGCTTAGCCCATCTACACCAAGGCCTACGAGAATAGGTACCGCGTATTGCTTACTCGCCATTTCGCCGCAGACCTCTACCTCTACACCATATCGCTTGGCTTGATCCACAGTGATTTTGATCGTTCTTAAAACAGAGGGATCGAACTCGCTGTAGAACTTACTGAGCCTTGCATTCGTTCTATCAACTGCTAACACGTACTGCGTTAGATCGTTTGTCCCTATACTTACAAACTCTACGTAGGAGGTTTCAGCCAGTTTGTCTAGCATCATAGATGCAGCAGGGGTTTCGACCATTATGCCCAGGCTAACCCGTTGGCTAGGATCCTTTACTCCAAGTCTTTCTCCAATACGTTCAATGATCTCCGCAACTTCGTAGACCTCTCTAACTCTACTAACCATTGGTAGCATTAGTCTAAGATTATTTACTCTACTGGCGACACTTAGGTAGGCTTCAAGGAAGGGCTTGAGTATCTCGTCACGGTACTCGAGTAGCAGTCTTACACCCCTTAAGCCTAGGAAGGGGTTTTGTTCCTCCAGCTTTATGTATGGAACGGGCTTATCAGCTCCTAAGTCGGGCGCTCTTATGGTCACAGGCTTATCTTTAAACAGCTCTGCAAGCCTGTGGAATACGTTCAGCAGTGTATCGCTACTTGGCGGCTTATTGCCCATGTATAGGAATTCCACTCTAAATAACCCTATGCCATCGCATCCAGACGTAGATGCTATACGTGCTTCTTCAACGTTCCCCACGTTGCATAGAACGTCTACGCTATAGTGATCAATAGTGGTAGCCCTTAGGAAGGCGTATCTCTTCGCTTTCTCCTTGAGCCTTTTGTAGCATTTAAGTCTAGCACTATACGCCTCTATTAGATCGTTGCTAGGGTTTACTATGAGCTTACCTTCTATAGAGTCTACTATTGCTTGTTTTCCCTCAAGCTCTAGTATTTCGTCTAAATTAATGCTAGGAACTATTAGGTAGGGGATGTCGTTATTTCTTGCAATAACCGCTACATGGGATGTAACGCCACCTCTTCTCGTTACAAGCCCATTGATCCCCTGCCTAGCGAGCTTCAAGGCATCAATGGGGTATAGCTCGTCGGCTACAAGCACGCTACCAGGTATTAGTGTTGCTCCTTGAGCTCTTTCCCCGGAGACAAGCTCTACCAAGCTTGATGCAATACTTTTTAAGTCGCTTTCTCTGAGAGCTATTAGCTCACTACCGCTCTCTCTAAACATTTTACTATATTTTTCGTAAACAGCTTTGATTGCTAACTCACTACATACTCCACGGCTTCGTACTTCCTCGACAGCTTCGTTAACCAGCGCATCGGCCATGAGCTCATAAGCGTCTAGTAGCTCCCAGTCGGTAGGTGGGAGTACGCGTTTAAGGGAAGCAAGGTAGTCTTTGTACTTAGATAAAGCTCTACTGAGCTTTGCCTCTTCTAGCGACTTATCCTTCGCTTTACAGTCGCTCGGTATGGTGCTCAGTATGTCTATGTACCCATATACTCTGATAGAACCTATACCTATTCCTTCGGAAGCTGGTACTCCTCTATAAGTTTTCAAAACGCTCACTCCCTGTCCTCGCTGGGTAGTACTACTTGTAGTAGATGTGTTAACTGCTTTAATGCCTCTTCCTCGTCATCTCCCTCGACTTTTAGAGTGATATTGTCGCCACAGTCTACGCCAAGCGAGAGAACCTTTAGTATATTCTTTGCGTCCGCACAGCTTCCTCCTTTACAGACAGTTATCTTTGATTTAAAGTTGGAGGCTAATTGTACAAACTTTACGGCGGGTCTAGCGTGAAGACCGTGTTTATTCATAACCTTTACCTCAACAATTTTCAATTCCAGTCACCAGTTAGGTACTTGAATTGACTGTAGAAGTTAAAATCCTTATATACTACGAAGGCTAAATTCTATGATAGCACAGGTGTATTTGGAGTAAGGTCTTGGTTGTTAAGAAACTGATCAACAAGCCTGGGGAAGAAGTTAGAGAAATGCTTGAAGGAATGGCTCTCGCATTCCCCGAGATCTTGAGGCTTGACCCTCAGTGGAACAATGTCTACAGGAGGTACAAAAAGCCATCGTATAAAGTCGCGCTTGTATCTGGCGGTGGAAGCGGCCACGAACCAGCTCACGCAGGATATGTCGGATATGGAATGCTTGATGGAGCTTGTGCAGGCTTTACGTTCACATCACCAACAGTACCGCAGATCCAAGCCGCAATCAAAGAGGTTGCAACAGATGCAGGAGTACTCGTCATCATAAAGAACTATTCCGGAGACGTGATGAACTTTAAAACAGCCGCAGAACTAGCTAAAGCCGAGGGTATTAAGACAGACTATGTAATAGTGAATGACGATGTAGCGATACCGGAGAAAGAGAAGAGAAGAGGAACCACGATAACTGTATTTGTACACAAAATTGCCGGTGCAGCCGCAGAAGAAGGATGGCCTTTAGA
>QMWW01000120.1 GCA_003661825.1 Thermoprotei archaeon | reverse complement strand
GAGCTCTAGTAGATCCTTGCCATACGCTACAATATATATGTCAGCTGTATGCTCTAAGTAGTCAAACTTTCCAGACAACCCTGGTTGTATGATCTTCTCGCTCAAAACTATTCACCTCACTAGGATAAAGATTATAAAATAGCAAAATATTAATTGTAACAAATTCCAGCCTCAAGGTGTATGGTCCTTGTCTAGACACGGGTTTGAGCCCTATCATGAGTATATTAACGAAGGTTACTCACCAGATCCTGGTCGTGACCTTGTAGCCGTATTTAGAGTAAAACCAGCCCAAGGATTTACTGTAAAAGACGCTGCCGGCGGTATCGCAGCCGAGAGTAGTATTGGAACTTGGACTACGCTCTACTCCTGGTATAGCACTGAACGAGTTAAGAAACTATCTGGAGTTGCTTATAGATTCATAGATCTAAACGATGGAAGCTATTTAGTCTACATTGCCTATCCCGCTGAGCTCTTCGAAGAAGGTAATATGCCAGGACTCGTAGCATCTATAGCGGGGAACATATTTGGTATGCGCAGAGTCGAAGGCTTAAGGCTCGAAGACATATACTTTCCGCAAACATTCTTGAAACACTTCAAGGGGCCTTCAAAAGGAATCAAAGGAGTTAGAGAAATCTTTAGGGTATATGATAGGCCAATAGTGGGAACCGTTCCAAAGCCTAAAGTAGGGTATTCCCCTGAAGAAGTCGGGAAGCTTGCGTACGAGATTCTTGTTGGAGGCATGGATTACATCAAAGACGATGAAAACTTAGTAAGTCCAAGCTACTGCCGGTTTGAAGCTAGAGCTAAAGCCATTATGAAAGTGATTGATCGTGTGGAGAAAGAAACAGGTGAGAGAAAAGTATGGTTCGCAAACATAACAGCAGATATAAGAGAGATGGAGAAAAGGCTCAAACTAGTAGCTGATTATGGTAATCCTTATGTTATGGTGGACGTAGTCATCACTGGCTGGGCCGCATTAACCTATGTCAGAGACCTAGCCGAAGAATACGGTTTAGCAATCCATGCCCATAGAGCAATGCATGCAGCGTTTACAAGAAACAAATACCACGGGGTCTCGATGTATGTGCTCGCGAAACTTTACAGGATAATAGGCGTGGACCAGCTACACATAGGCACGGCTGGTGCAGGAAAGCTAGAAGGAGCTAGGAAGGATGTTATAGAGTATGCAAGGATCCTACGAGAAGAGCATTACAAACCCGAGCCAGGCGATCCATTTCACTTAGAACAGCCTATGCACCACATAAAACCAGCGATGCCCGTGTCCTCTGGCGGATTACATCCTGGCAACTTACCAATAGTATTAGAAGCATTAGGAACGGATATTGTGCTTCAAATAGGTGGAGGCGTAATAGGGCATCCAGATGGGCCGCGGGCAGGAGCTAAGGCTGTAAGACAGGCTCTAGAAGCTATCACCAGTAATATACTATTAGACGAGTATAGCAAAAGCCACAAAGAACTGGCTAGAGCCATAGAAAAGTGGGGTTTCGTAAAACCGATCTAGTCCATCTAAACATAGCATAGCTTTTTCTCTAAAAACCAACGACAAAATATAGAGATATAGCTAGAAAAGTCGCTGTAGAAGAGGGTATCCTAGGGTTGTATAAATATTGCAAAGCCTAGGGTGTAACCTTCTACAAGCAGCCGGTATTCATATTGTATGGTTTGATAGTTTAGGAGCTAAATCTTCTTGTATAGCAATAGAGTCGCCGAATGGATTTATCCTAGTTGATCCTGGAGCTGCCGCAATGCAGCCTAGCTATCCACTCCCTAGCACTGAGAAAGCGCGATTACGCTGTATGGCTGTAGAGATTATAAAAAAGTACGCTAAAGAATCCCATACAATAATAATTACACACTACCACTACGATCATCATATCAGGGTTAATGATGATTGCCTAAAAGGGATCAACATCTATAAAAACAAAATCATATACTTGAAGAATCCTAACGTTTACATTAATGCTAGTCAGTGGAAAAGAGCGCGCCTATTTATCGAAGAGCTTTTAGCTGAACACAACGAAAGCCTCGTGAAATATATGATTAAACCAGTGTATAGGAAGTATCGTGATCCTGTAGAGAACCTTAAATATATACATAGTAGAGATTATGGAGATTATACAAGGAGGAGGGAAGAACTTTTAGCTAAAGGTAAGAAGTGGTTTATGAGTCTTACTCTTCTATGGAAAACAAATCCATGGATTAGAGATAACATAACCATAGGAGAAACCAAAATCTTATGGGCTGAAGGACGTTCTATTACCAATGGAAGAACCAGTATAATCATTGGTAAACCTTGTTTCCATGGAATAGAGTACGATCGCACTGGGTGGGTCACACCACTACTAATACGCAATAAAGGCTATCGTATAGTATATACAAGCGATTTAATGGGACCTATTATAGAAGACTATGCATATATGATTATAGACTATGAGCCAGATATTGTAATAGTTGATGGTCCTCCCACGTACTTGTATCCGTATATGTTTAACCGTATTAATCTTGAACGCGCTCTCGATAATCTAATAACAATTATAGATCATAAACCGGAGCTCATAGTATACGACCACCACCTATTACGGGACCCTCAATGGAGGATTAGAGTGAAGCGTGTATTGGATTATGGCAAGAAAGCGAAGGTTAAAATTTTAACTGCCTCCGAAGCTATAGGCAAAAAGCCGCTGATAGATGAAATTACGGGGAAACAATAGATATTCTACTCCGCTAAAAGATGGGCAACTATACGATCTTCTTAGCAAGTTTTTCAAAGAACATAGAATACATGATTGATAATATTAAACCACGCATATAGACGTCTACAAACATAGCGATCCACGCTCCCACTGCGCCATATATCGGTACTAACAGAGTGGCTGGAACTATTCTAAAGAGATATAGTCCTGCCGCATTAATGAGCATCGGTACTAAAGTGTTTCCACCGCCTCTTATACTACCACTGATAGTCATAGCCAAGGCTAAACCAGTCTCGCTAAGTCCTGCCAGGATGAGATAAGTCGATGCAAGCACAGCAACACTATGTTCCGGCGCGAAAGGTTTCACTAGGTAGTGTGACATAACAGCTATGCTAATACCCATAACCGTCATTATTATGACTGCCAGCTTAGTAGCCTCCCACCCTACTTTCTTAGCCTCTCCTATATTACCAGCACCTATTTTCTGCCCCACTAGCGATGCTGCAGCGATGGAAAACGCAAAACCAGGCATATATATAAAGCTCTCGATCCTCACCCCGATATGATGAGCTGCAAGCGCTTCTTCCCCACACCTAGCTATCAATCCTATGTAGACGTTATTGCCCAGGGCAAATATGGCTCTCTCCAAAGCCGCTGGTAGGCCTATGGAGAAAATTCTCGTAACTAGCAATGGCTTGCTAAAGGTACCCAGTATGGGCAATATACCAGTTTTATCGAGAAAAAATAGCTCTATAGGAATCATTAATGTAATCGCTAGAATCGTGGCTAAAGCAGCTCCTCGAACACCAAGCTTAGGAAGCCCATATAAGCCTAGTATTAGGATAGGGTCTAGCATCGTATTAGAAGCCGTGCTTGCGATCACAGCGATCATCGAGTACCTTGTGGCACCAACAGCTCTAAGAGTAGAGTCCATCGACATAGCAATTAATTGAAGAGGTAGTCCTAGAATTCTTATTGAAAAGTAGCTTAGAGCTATCTTAACAACCTCCGGGTTATTCCCTAGCAACATTCTCAGTAGAAACGGAGCGAAAAAGTATACCGCAATCGAGATCGCTGTTGTTACTAGAACTCCAACTATGATGGCTTCTCCTAGCGCTTTCCTAGCTTTGTTTACCTCACCTGCCCCATAGCTTTGCGAGACAACAACTAATAAGCCCGTAGAAAACAAAGCTATAATTACGAAAAAGAGCCATGAAAGATAGCTACTAGCACCTACAGCTGCTAATGCCTCTGTCCCAAGAAATGAGACGAAGAAAGTATCAACAATAGAATAAACACTTTCACTGATCTCGCTAATTAGCATTGGCCACGTGATTTTAGCGACTTCTCTTGCCAGAGATCTGGGCATAGCGAGCTTTCCCTATTATGGCTTTTTAATACTG
>QMWW01000119.1 GCA_003661825.1 Thermoprotei archaeon | reverse complement strand
GCACGGAATGAAGGACTCAGAACTAGTTAGTAAGGCATCAAGACAGCAAATAGAGAAAGCACTACCAACACTCACACAAACACTCAAGAAACTAGCTAAGGACCCATAAAATGAAGCCACCCACAACACTAGACATAGTAGCGTTAACCCTAGCAGCAAAACACTTCGGAGTAACACTAACCTATTACTTCTACCTGAAGAATAGGTACCTAAACAAATCATGGAACATTAAGGTCGACGAAAACTATAGACCTAGAGTCACGATAATAGTACCGACATATAATGAAGCTAAGCTTATCCAAAGAAAGCTTGACAACACCCACAATCAAGACTACATAAAGAACTTAGTGGAGGTAATAAATACTGACTCAGCAAACACCGATAAGACAGCCAAACTAACTGAAGATGGGTTAGGTCAGCCTGAAATTACTAAGGTGAAGGAGTTACTCACTAAGGTAGCACTACCTAAGAAGGTAAGTGGGGAGATTATAGGTAGGTACGAGGAAAGCACTCCACGTAGGTGCTTGGGGAAAGCTAAGGCAGGAGTGTAGGGCAATCCTCATAATAATCCATAGGTGAAGATTGATCAAGTCCCCTACTCTCAAATCCATACTCTATAAGATATTTCTCGAAATAGAGCTGTACACCCTCCGAGGGAAAGCCTTGTTCTACGGGATAATCCTAGCTATGAAGAACACCATATACAAACTACAGGAAGTACTAAAAGACTATTCAAAACTCTTAACACTAGGCATATTCTACCTAAACAACCCACCAATGTACAGAATATATGGATAGCGAACAAGAATATGCCTGATGCACTGGCACACTACGCTATAAGCTACCTAGTAGCGAGTAGGGTAACCAAGCCCAAGTATGCTCTATTCATAGCGTTGATAGGGCTCTTACCCGATGTAGACGTGTTGCTCAGGATACATAGGTGGGTTACACATAGCCTCGTACCCGTAGCGCTAGCGGCTTCAGCAACAGCGGTAATCCTACTGTACACCAAGCGAAGCTACCTAAAACACCTAGCACTAGCAACAACACTCTACACACTACACATAGCCCTAGACATTTTCGTAGCACCAACACCACTACTATGGCCACTAACAAACCAAGCATACATGCTTGAGACCGGCATCTACGGAGCAATAACCACTAACGGAATCTACATAAACCCACACATATCCCTTTACTGAATATGCAGACTTCATACCGAGACCAGCAATAGAAGGACCCATAGTATCGCCGATGGGGATGATAACAGCTGTAGGAGTTATAGCAGTTCTGCTAGCAGAGTACTTAGCCAAGACCGTGAGAAGATGAAACCTATCAGCAAAATCGTGAATACCCTAATATTAAAGGTGAAGATGAAGCTAGCAGAGAAAGGAGTAATAGTTCTAGCTGAGCCTATTGATAAAGAGAGGAACGTATACAGGGTGTACCGTCCAAGATGTAGAACGTGGCACATAGCATACTTAAGTGGTCTGCTAGAAGATAGTCACTTTCACTTACCATGCGGAGAACTAATACCTTATTAGCTATTCGTTCTACTTAACGCAATACGATGAAGATGCACGATGAATACTCGTTGAGATAGCCACATTTAACTAAGATACCATGAGTCTGTTTACAGTTCTAGACATAGCATCGATTATCTTGACGACGATACACTTCGGAACACCTCTAGCTTACTACCTCTACATAAAGCGGTACCTAGATAAACCGTGGAGCATCGATGTCGATGATAACTACGAGCCTAGGGTGACGATCATCGTCCCCACATACAACGAGGCTAGATTGATAGAGAAGAAGCTGGATAACCTCTACCAACAGAACTACTCAAGAAACAAGCTCGAGATCATAGTAGTCGACTCAGCGAGCAGCGACGGGACACCAGAACTCATAAAGAAATGGGCCGAGAAACATCCAGACATAGACCTAAACCTCGTTGAGGAGCCTGTTAGACGTGGAATGGTGCCCGCACTAAACTATGTGCTGAAGAACTTTAAAATCGATAGCGAGATCACAATTTTCACTGACGTAGATGCTTTCTGGGAGCCTGATACCTTAAAGAGGATCGCTAGGTATTTCGCGGATCCGAAGGTCGGTGCTGTTACAGCGAGCATAGTCCCAGAAAACACGTCAGGAGACTTCCTTGAGAGCTCATATCGTAGCTACTACAATGTTCTTAGGGTAGCCGAGTCGAAGATTCACAGCACGGCAGTACACAACGGTGCTCTCGTAGCTTTCAGAACAGAGTTGCTCTACAAAATTGGTGGTTTACCAGAGTACACGGGTAACAATGATAGCACACCAGCATCGATAGTTGCCTTCATGGGTTATAGAGCGATTCAGGTAGACGATGTTGTTGTTAAAGAGCCTGTGAGAAGAGATCAGCTTCGTAGAAAGATTAGGAGAGCCCAACATCTAGTACTGCACTTCCTCAAAACAAAGCGATATGTCAAGAAGTTGGGTCTCTACAATCCTGATGAGAAATTCGAGAATATTTGGAGAGTTGAATGGTGGTTACACATAGCAAACCCATGGCTTCTACTGATAGCCCTAACTCTCTTCATTGTATCGGCATTGTATGGCTCGATCATAGCATTAGTACTGCTTGGAACAGGGCTAGCACTTCTCACGCTGAAACACTACAAAACATGGGTACTACAACAATTGTACCTTATCACAGGAACTGTGCGAAACTTATGGACGAAAGAAATTGCATGGAGCAAGTAGGTTTATTCTTCGTGAGTATTGACGAATAGCTGTATTTGTGGTTTTCCAATGGGAGTAGCTAAGAGAATAAAGTACACTTAAGTTATGCCAGAAGCAAATCAGAGGCAACTCCTAAGCGGAATAGAATGGAATAACTTGATAATTTTAGATGCGTGTAGGTATGACACTTTTCAACGTATTTGGAGTAGAGTAGAGAAGGTTATGGAGGTCATTAGTCCTGCTTCTTGGACTCTTGAATGGCTAGATAGAGTCTTCGGCAATGCGTTTATTGATGCAGAGGTTTTCTCTGCAACACCCTACATCAACAGCCTAACCGAAATTAACCTATATGGAATACGCTGGAACGCCAAGAAACATTTTAGTAAGATAATTGATTTGTGGCTAACTGCATGGGATTATAGGATGGGTACAGTTCCGCCAGAGAAAGTCTATCTGGCAGTAGTTACGCATACCATAAGTACTAAACTCATGAAAAAGAGTGTACATAAGAAAAAAATTATATGGTTCCTACAGCCCCATTATCCTTATATCTCTAAGCGTTTTCTATCATTAATAAAGGAACATGTACAAGAACTAACATACATGGACTTCCTTACTGGTAAGGCGGAAAGGCTCTTAACCGAGATATTGAAAAATATTGCGATAAAGAACATTGATGAGCTTACGAAAGCCTATGAAGAAACCCTCGAAAAAACATTGAGGTATGTTTATAAACTAATTGATAGACTTGATGGTGTAACTATAGTGACATCTGATCACGGTGAACTACTAGGCGAAAACATCTTATTGCAGGTGTTATCCACGATTATTAATCTGATGATGCAGTGCATTAAGGAAGGTACATCGATATATATATCAAGGAGGTTGAGAATTTTAACTCATTTACCCAAACGCATACTATATAACGCTAAGATGAATCCAGAGAATAGTGTTGGTGCTAGTTATATTGCTGGGGGCAAGGTTTTCTTTCATCCACCGATATTGTATAGTACAACATTGAGAAGAGTACCGTTTGTATTAATAAAATGATGTGAACACATCTATGACTTGGTAGGCCATGGAATTCTTGCTACTGTATCCTTGTAAAACAGGTTCGCCGGATAATGTAGGAAGATGGATAATAAATCACGTGTTATTACATACAGACATTGTTAAATATTTCGATACTATCTACGTAGTACTAGAAAGCAAACTATGTAGACCAAGGTCATCTGTTACGAAGCTACTAGAAACGATCAGCAAAAAAGACAACATAATACTTATAAGTAGTCTAACTGAATTCGTTAAAATCTCGAGGGGCAGATCTAAAAAGGTATTATACATACCTAAATCTCCATTTATTGCCCCAAACCGAAGATTCTTAATAAATGTTTTAACTAAACTGGGTATATC